>NZ_JBKZWT010000121.1:0-10348 GCF_047759905.1 Sinomonas sp. G460-2
GCAAAGAGCTCCCGGAGAGCGCCGCCGTGCCCCAGGTCCGTGAGGCGCGCTAGCACGCGCCCCTCGGCGAGCTGCTCCTCAGCGGGGATGCGCCCCTTCGCGGGAACGCCAAGGCGGTCCATGCCGCTCGGCCACTGGGCCCGCGGCTCGATCGGCACGCCGGCGTGACGCAACTGCTCCCCCGCGCGTTCGAGCAGCCCAGGGTCCACCCCCGCCGGGAACCACGTCCCCGCGCAGTTGTCGCACCGCCCGCAGGGAGCGGCGGTCTCGTCGTCGAGCTGCGCCGTGACGAACTCCATGCGGCAGCCGCCGGTCTCCTCGTACTCGACCATCGCGGCCTGCTCCGCGCTCCGGGCGGCGGCAATGCGTTGGTACCGCTCGGCGTCGTACGTCCACGGCGTCCCGGTGGCGCGCCACCCGCCGCCCACGCGCTCGACCGCGCCGTCCACGGCGAGGACCTTGAGCAGCAGGTCGAGCTGGGTGCGCCGCAGCTCGACCTGCGCCTCGAGTGCCACGGTCGAGAGTGCCCGCCCGGCTTCCGCGAGCACGTCGATCACGGACTGCGCCTTGCCCTGATCGGGCATCGAGGCGGTCGCGAAGTACCGCCAGATGTCCCGATCCTCGGGCCCCGGGAGGAGCAGGACGTCGGCGTGGGCGGCCCCGCGTCCCGCGCGCCCCACCTGCTGGTAGTACGCGACGGGCGAAGACGGCGCGCCGAGGTGCACCACGAACCCGAGGTCCGGCTTGTCGAAGCCCATCCCGAGCGCCGAGGTCGCGACGAGCGCCTTGACCTCGTTGCCCTTGAGGAGGCGCTCCGCCTCTTCGCGCTCGGCCGTATCGGTCTTCCCGGTGTACGCGAGCACGCGGTGCCCGGCGTCGGCGAGGAGGCGCGCCGTGTCCTCGGCCGCCGAGACCGTGAGCGTGTAGATGATGCCGCTGCCGGGCAGGTCACCGAGATGCGCGAGCAGCCACGCGAGCCGATGCCGCGAGTCCGGCAGGCGGAGCACGCCGAGCCGCAGGGAATCACGCCCCAGCGGACCGCGCAGCGTGAGCACGCCGTCTCCGAGCTGCTCCTCGACGTCGGCCACGACGCGCGCGTTGGCCGTCGCCGTCGTCGCAAGCACGGGCACGGACGGCGGCAGCTCGTCGATGAGCGCAGCGATGCGCCGGTAGTCGGGCCGGAAGTCGTGGCCCCAGTCGGAGATGCAGTGCGCCTCGTCGACCACGAGCAGGCCCGTCCGCGCGAGGAGCTCGGGCAGATGCTCCTCGCGGAACGAGGGATTCGTGAGGCGCTCGGGCGAGATGAGCACGACGTCCGCGGTGTCCTCGGCGAGCGCCGCGTGCACCTCATCCCATTCGAGGCGATTGGCCGAATTGATCGCGACGGCGCGCACGCCCGCCCGCGCGGCCGCCTCGACCTGGTCCCGCATGAGGGCCAGGAGCGGCGAGACGATGAGCGTGGGCCCAGCGCCCCGCGCACGCAGGAGCAGCGACGCGACGAAATAGACCGCGGACTTCCCCCACCCGGTGCGCTGCACAACGAGCGTTCGACGGCGGTGCGCAACGAGCGCTTCGATCGCCTCGTATTGCCCGGGGTGGAACGCCGCGTCGTCGCGCCCCACGAGGCGCCGGAGGACTGTGAGCGCCTCCCCGCGCAGCGCGTCGGAGCTCGGCGAACCGGTGTCAGAAAACGTCATGAAATAGTCCCTACTGTCGGGTAAGCAGTGCTTGTCTCGCACTCCGGACTGTCCCTCCCAGTATGGCCGTGACGTCTGACACTTCTCGCTGTGCGGAAACCCGGGCGCCCGCTACCTTGGGGATATCTCAGTGCCCAGCTCAGCGCCACAGAAGGATGTCCACATGACGGCAACGGTGCCGCCCCTGTCCGAATCCACCCTGCCCGCCGAAACGGAGCCGCATAAGGTCCGGAAATCGGCCGGCCACGTGATCGTGGACTCGCTCGTCGCCCACGGGGTCACGCGCTCGTACGTGGTCCCGGGCGAATCGTTCCTGGACGTGCTGGACGGGCTGCACGGCTCGCCGATCGAGACGGTCGTGTGCCGCCACGAGGGCGGCGCGGCGTACATGGCCGAAGCCGACGGGAAGATGAACCAGGTCCCCGGGATCGCGATGGTCACGCGCGGCCCGGGCGCCGCGAACGCTCACGTGGGCCTGCACACCGCGTGGCAGGACTCGACCCCAATGGTCCTGTTCGTGGGCCTCATCCCGTTCGCGCACCGAGACCGCGAGGCGTTCCAGGAGTTCGACATCAAGTCGTGGTTCGACACCGGCGCCAAGCGCGTCATGGTCCTCGACCACGCCGAGCGCGCGTCCGAGCTCGTCGCGGAGGCGATGTTCGCCGCGATGAGCGGCCGTCCCGGGCCCGTGGTCGTGGGCCTGCCCGAGGACGTCATCCAGCAGGAAGTCGACGCGACGATCCACCCCGCGATCCCCGTCGCGACGGGCGGCATGACGGTCACGGACTGGAAGTCGCTCCAGGGAGCGCTGCTCGCGGCGGAGAAGCCGCTCTTCGTGGTCGGCGGCAACGACTGGACGCAGGAGGGCGCCACCGCGCTCACCGGGTGGCTCGAGGAGCACCACATCCCCGCCGCGGCCGAGTGGCGCTGCGAGGGGACGATCCCGTTCAGCTCGCCCTCCTACGTCGGGCCGATCGGCTACGGCCGCCCCAAGCCGACCTACAACCTGCTCGAGGAAACCGACCTGCTCGTGTTCGTCGGCACGGTCCCCGGCGACGTCATCACCGATGGATTCCTGGTCCGCCAGGACTGGGCCAAGAAGAACTTCCTCGTCACGATCGACTCGTCCCTGCGCGGGCGCTCCGGCCCCGTCTCGTACCAGATCGTGGCCAAGCCGGACGTGTTCGTGCGCGACCTGATTCGCATGGACCTCCCCGTCCGCGAGGAGTGGACGGCCTGGACCGAGCGCATGCGCGGCGAGCAGGAGAAGTTCGCGGCCCTCCCGCCGGCCAGCCCCACGGACGGCCCGGCCCGCATGGACACGCTCATGGCCAACCTCGTCCCGACGCTGCCCGAGGACGCGATCGTGACGCTCGGCGCGGGCGAACACACCAACTGGGCCCACCGCTACTTCCCGACCCAGCGCTACGCGTCCATGATCAGCGCACGCAACGGCTCGATGGGCTACTCGGTGCCGTCCGCGATCGCGGCATCGCTGGCCTACCCGGGCCGCCGCGTCGTGACGATCGCGGGTGACGGGGAGTTCCTCATGAACGGGCAGGAGCTCGCGACCGCCGCGCAGTACGGCGCGACGCCGCTCGTCGTCGTCATGGACAACCAGGAATACGGCACCATCCGCTCGCACCAGGAGCGCCAATACCCGCACCGCGTCTCCGGCACCCAGCTCAGGAACCCCGACTTCGCGCTCATGGCCCAAGCCTTCGGCGGGTACGGCGTGCGCGTCGAACGCGACGCAGACGTGCCCGGCGCGATCGCGGCCGCCCTCCACGCGATCGACGAGGACCGCACCTTCGCGCTCATCCACCTCGTGGTCGAGCAGCGGGTCAAGGCCTACTGACCCCAGCTTCAGCAAGCACCGAACGACGGCGAGGTCCCCACGCGTGTGGGGACCCCGCCGTCGTTCGTGGTCGCCGCGGCTACGCGCCGAAGCGGCCGCGGTGCTCGACCGGGATGAGGGGCTTCTCGGCCCGGGCCTTGATCTGCTGGACCGCCCAGGAATTGCCGTCCGGGTCGGCGAAGCCGAAGAACGTGCCGCCGTCGTCGGGAGAGAACACCATGAGCTCCGAGCAGTCGACGCCGCGGCCCACGAGCTCGGCCCGAGCGGCTTCCGCATCGGCAACAACGAGCTGGAGCCCCTTGAGCGAGCCCGGCGCCATCTCGCGCTGCGCCGGCAGGTCGCCGATCACGACCGAGCATCCGGAGCCTTGCGGCGTCAGCTGGACCACGTGCATGTATTCGTTCGTGGTGTCGTGGTCGAGCGTGAAGCCGACCTTGTCGCGGTAGAACTCGACGGCGCGGTCGATATCGGAAACGGGCACGATGACAACTTCTAGAGTCCAGTCCATGCCGCCAACCTACGTCCCGGCGGCGCCTTGCGAACCCTTGCCTGCCCCCGTGTCGGTGGGCCGCGCTGAACGATGCTGGCCGTGCTGAGTAAACTCAAGCGCGTGACCAGCAACGTGAGCACTCCCGGCCAGGCGCCGCAGACCGACCTCTCCGCGTCCTTCAAGGCGTACGACGTGCGCGGGATCGTGGGCGAAACGATCGACGCGCGGATCGTCGAGGCCGTGGGCGCGGCCTTCGTCGACGTCTTGGGCCTCGCCGAGCAGCCCGTGCTCGTGGGCGGCGACATGCGCCCCTCGTCCCCCGAATTCATCGACGCCTTTGCGCGCGGAGCGGCCGCCCGCGGCGGGCTCGTCGAGACGATCGGCCTCATCTCGACGGACGAGCTCTACTACGCGTGCGGCGCCCTCGGGGCCGCGGGCGCTACCTTCACCGCGAGCCACAATCCGGCCCAGTACAACGGGATCAAGCTCGCGAAGGCCGGCGCGCTGCCGGTCTCCTCCGAGACCGGTCTCAAGGAGATCCAGGCCGCCGCGGAGACCTACCTCGCGGCAGGCGAGGTCGTCGCCGTCGAACGCCAGGGCACCGTCGCGCAGCGGGACGTCCTCGCGGACTACGCCGCGCACCTGCGCAAGCTCGTGGACCTCTCCGGCATCCGCCCGCTCAAGGTCGTGGTCGACGCGGGCAACGGGATGGCAGGCCTCACGACGCCCGCAGTGCTCGGCGACACGATCCTCCCCGCGCTGCCCCTCGAGATCGTTCCGCTCTACTTCGAGCTCGACGGCACCTTCCCGAACCACCCCGCGAACCCGCTCGAGCCGGAGAACCTGCGCGACCTCCAGAAGGCGGTCGTCGAGCACGGCGCGGACCTGGGCCTCGCGTTCGACGGCGACGCCGACCGCTGCTTCGTCATCGACGAGAACGGCGAGCCGGTCTCCCCCTCGGCCATCACGGGCCTCGTGGCGCGGCGCGAGATCGCCCGCGCGAAGGCGGCTGGCGAGGCCGCCCCGATCATCATTCACAATCTCATCACGTCCCGCGCCGTTCCCGAGCTCGTCCAGCACGACGGCGGGCGCCCGGTCCGCACGCGGGTGGGCCACTCGTTCATCAAGGCCGTCATGGCGGAAGAGGGCGCCGTGTTCGGCGGCGAGCACTCGGCCCACTACTACTTCCGCGACTTCTGGAACGCAGACACGGGCATGCTCGCGGCCATGCACGTCCTCGCCGCCCTCGGCGGTCAGGATCGCCCGCTCTCCGAGCTCGGCGCCGAATACGAGCCCTACGTCTCCTCGGGCGAGATCAACTCCGAGATCGAGGACAAGGCTGGGGCCGTGGCCCGCGTGCGCGAGGCCTACGAGAGCCCGGACGTCGCGATCGACGAGCTCGACGGCACCACGTTCTCCGCCGCCGACGGTTCGTGGTGGTTCAACCTCCGCCCGTCGAACACGGAGCCCTACCTCCGCTTCAACGGCGAGGCCAAGGACCGCGAGACCCTCGAGACGATCCGCGACAGCGTCCTCGCGATCGTGCGGGCGTGAGCTCCTAGGCATCGGGGCGCCCTCGGCAACCACTGAGACGGCGCCCACCGTTCCCCTAGGTGTCGATGACGCCCGGTTACTCTGGGCACGCTGGCCGCTCGGAGGCCTGCTCACGCCACTTGGGGGAACACACTCATGCCTGCAAGGAAGCCACGTCGGGCCGACATACAGGGCTTGCGAGGTGCTGTATCAACTGGGAGTGGGCTCCTCATCGTTGGCGACAGCCTCGATCCAATCCACGGCTTCGTCGGAGAGCTGGGGACCCTCAGCTGATTCGCCAGCCCACCACTCGGAATGGGTCGTGCCCCCGGTCACCGCCAGTATGTCGGCGCTCACCTGAGGCGGCAGCGGCTCGCCGTTGTGCTCAGTGAGCCAGTCGCGTGTTTCTGGTTGGACCCGAGGCCACCACTCGAAGATCTTCATCAATTCAGTCTCGCGCAGGCGAAGTCGCGCGTACATGCTCCAACCACGGGAGCTTCATCGAGAGGCGCTGCTGAGTAAAGTCAGGCGCGTGACGATCAACGTGACCACTCCCTCCGGACAGGCGCCGCGGCCATACCTCCGCTTCAACGGCGAGGCCACGGACAGCGAGACCCTCGAGGCGATCCGCGACAGCGTCCTCCCGGTCGTACGCGCATGAGCTCCCCGACCCCGACCGGGGGCGCCGGCGCGGACGAAGACACCATGCTGCGCGAGCTGCACGACGTCCTCGGCACGGCCCTCGCCATGGCCCAGGAGCAGCTCGAGAAGAACGGCGGCTTCCTGCCGTTCGGCGTCACCCTCGCGGACGACGGCGAGCTGCGGCTCGTGCTCGTCGCCCCGCCCGAGCCTGAGGGCGGGACAGAGGGCGGCGGCGACGACGAGCTCGACGGCGACCTCGACGCCGAGGCGATGCTCGCCGACGTCATCGAACTCCTGCGGCAGGGCCGCGAGGGCTGCCGCGCGATCGCGTTCGCGAGCGACGTGACGCTGCCCGAGCACGGCTCCGACGGGATCCACGCCGCCGCCGAGCACCGCGACGGCGGCCTCATCGCCGCGATCCTCCCCTATGAGATGACGGCGGGCGGCTACGTGTACTCGGCGGTCGAGCCGGACGGGCACGACGCGCAGGTCTTCACCGACTGACCCCTGAACGGACGGGAACACCGGCGCCCGAACTCGGGCTGGGGCGGCGACGGACGAGCGTCGTCCCGACGCCCGCGAGCAGCACGAGCCCTCCGAGGGCCTCGAGCGGCTGCGGCACCTCGCCGAACGCGAGCCAGGCGGCGGCGAGCCCCACCGGCGGCACGAGCAGCGTGTACGGCACCACCGCGGCGGCGGGGTACTTCCCGAGGAGCGAGTTCCACGCCGAGTAGCCCACGAGCGAGGCGAGCACCACGGTGAACAGGGTGCTGAGCCACGCGGGCAGGGACAGGTCCGCGAACGCGCCGAGCACCGTGGCGGGGCCCTCGACGGCCGTGGCAAGCGCGAGCATCGGCACGGGGACCACCGCGGCGGACCACACCACGAGGCCGACGCCCGAGACGCCCTTCGCGGAGCGCGAGATCGTGTTCCCGATGCCCCACGAGAGCCCCGCGAAGACCACGAGCAGGAGCGGCCCGAGCGGCGCAACGGCCCCGCGACCCACCGCGACGAGCACCAGACCGACCGCCCCCGCGCCCACCCCGGCGAGCTGGGCCGCCGTCGGCCGTTCTTTGAGGACCGCCGCCGCGATGAGGATCGTGAAGAACATCTGGCTCTGCAGCACGAGCGGCGCAAGCCCCGCCGGCATCCCCCAGTGCATCGCGAGGTAGACGAGCCCGAACTGCCCCGCGCTCATGAAAATCCCGACGCCCGCGATGACGCGCCAGGAGACGGCGGGCTTCGGCACGAAGAACACGGCAGGCACGGCCACGAGCGCGAAGCGCAGCGCCACGAAGACGAGCGGCGGCACGTCGCGCAGGCCGAGTTCGATGGCGACGAAGTTCACGCCCCAAATGACGGCGACGAGGACTGCGAGGGCGGCATGCTGCGGTTTCACCCCTCCATCGTCCCGGGCGGAACCTTTCAGCACCAGCGTTGATTTGTGCGCATGACCATCTACGATTGCTTCATGATCGACCTTCAGGCCCTCCGCTCGCTCGCTGCCGTCGAGCGGCATGGCTCGGTCGTGGCCGCAGCGGACGCGCTGGGCTTCAGCCCGTCCGCGGTCTCCCAGCAGATCAAGAAACTCGAGCGCCAGTCGCGCGCCGCGCTCCTTGAGCGGCAGGGCCGCGGCGTGCTGCTCACGGAGCGCGGCAGGGCGCTCGTCGAGCACGGGGTGCGCTTGCTCGCGGACATCGAGCGCGTCGAATCGATGCTCGCGGCGGCGGACGCACCCCAAGGGACGTTCGCCGTCGCGTCCTTCTCGACCGCGACGCGCGCGTTCTTCGGCCAGGTGGCACGGCGGCTCGCCGAGGAGGCCCCGGGCATGCGGCTCGAAGTCTCGAGCGTCGACCCGGTCGAGGCCGTGGAGCTCGTCGCGCACGGGGACGCGGAGCTCGCCGTCGTGCACAACTGGAACTCCGTGCCGCTCGAGGTGCCCGCGCACGTCACCCTCGAGCCGCTGTGCGAAGACGTCGCGGACGTCATCCTGCCCGCCGCGCACCCGCTCGCGGCCCACCCGGTCCTCGACCGCCGCGATCTCCTCGACGAGACGTGGTGCGCGACCCCGAAGGGTGCGATCTGCCACGAGGCGCTCATGCGCCTCTTCACGGCCGAGGGCACCGTGCCGCGCATCGGCTTCACGGATCCGGACTTCGCGACGCACGTCGCCCTCGCGCACGACGGCGCCGCCCTCGCCTTGGTGCCCAGGCTCGGCAGGCCGCCCCTCCCGGAGGGCGTCGTGGCGCGCCCCCTCGCAGGCGAAACCCCCACACGCCTCGTGTCCGCCGCGTATCGACGCACGATGTCGGCGAGCCCCGGCGTCCGCCTGATCGTCCGCCTCCTTCGGGACACCCGAGTTATCTGAACAAATGTTTGCATTCCGGGGGTAGACTTCACGCCATGCGCATGACGGCCTTCGAGGATGTAAGCCTGCGGGCACTCATGCTGCTCAGTGCGGCGGACGGCACGCAACCGCTCGCCACGCGAGCTATCGCCGAGGGCGTCGGAACGCCCTACAACCACGTGAGCAAGGCCGTGCTCCGGCTCCGCGAGCTCGGCCTCGTCGAGTCGACGCGGGGGCGGGCCGGTGGCGTGCAGCTGAGCGAGCTCGGGCGCAGGGCCACGGTCGGGAGCGTGCTGAGGGCCCTCGACACGCGCACGGACCTCACGGAGTGCGAATCGCCCGGCGGCGACTGCCCGCTCATGTTCCAGTGCAACCTCCGCTCGGCGCTACGCCACGCACGCGAGGCGTTCTACCAAGCCCTCGACGATGTCCTCGTGAGCTCGCTCCCGCACTCGCGCCAGATGGGGCCGGTGCTCGTCCAGCTCGGCATGCGCCCGCTCGCCAGCATGGCCTAGCCCAGCTTGCCTTTTTCTACAGGGCGTAGAAAACTTGGAGTCAATTCAGCATTTAAGATGCTGAATTGCCCTCCAACCTCAGGAGTCTCCATGCTCTCGGACAGCGCCCGTCCCGTCATCGAAGCCACCCTCCCGCTCGTCGGCAGCCGCATCGGCGAGATCACCCCGCTCTTCTACCGCAAGATGTTCGCGGCCCACCCGGAGCTCCTGGACGGCGTGTTCAGCCGCGCGAACCAGGCGAACGGCGAGCAGCGCAAGGCCCTCGCGGGCGCAATCGCGGCGTTCGCGAGCCACCTCGTGACCAACCCGGACACGCTGCCCGAGGCCGTGCTGAGCCGGATCGCCCACAAGCATGCCTCGCTCGGCATCACCGAAGACCAGTACCCGATCGTGTACCGGTACCTCTTCGAGGCCATCGCGGAGGATCTCGGCGACGCCGTCACGGCGGAGGTCGCGGCCGCGTGGACCGAGGTCTACTGGTTCATGGCGAACGCACTCATCAAGATCGAGAAGGGCCTCTACGCCCGGCAGGCCAACAACGTCATGTGGGCGCCGTGGCGGGTCGTCGAGAAGCGCGCCGCCACCGCCAGCGTCGTGACGTTCGTGCTCGAGCCCGCTGACGCGACCCCGGTCACGCCGGGGCGGGCGGGGCAGTTCGTGAGCGTGCGGATCCCCGTCGAGGACGGGCTCCTGCAGGCGCGCCAGTACTCGCTGTCCGCTGACGCCGAGTCGACCGAGCGTCGCACCTTCACCACGAAGTACAACGACGGCGGCGAGGTCTCGCCGGTCCTGCACGCCACGGTCCAGGTGGGCGACGTCGTCGAACTCTCCAACCCCTACGGCGACGTCACGCTCGACGACGGCGAGGGCCCCCTCGTGCTCGCGTCCGCGGGAATCGGCTGCACTCCGAGCGCGTCGATCCTGCGTTCGCTCGCGAGCGCTGGCTCCGCGCGCGAGGTCCTCGTGCTGCACGCCGAGCGGAGCTTCGACGCGTGGGCGCTCGGGGGCCAGATGCTGGGCGACGTCGAAAAGATCGACGACGCCGAACTCCACCTCTGGCTCGAACAGCCCGCCGAGGCGCCGGTTGCCGGTGCGGCCGCGGCGCGTGCGGGCTTCATGAGCCTCGCCGAGGTCGACGTGCCGCGCAGCGCGACCGTCTACCTGTGCGGGCCGCTCCCGTTCATGCAGAAGATCCGCTCCGATGCCCTGGCCCTCGGCATCCCGGCGCATCGTATCCACTACGAGGTCTTCGGCCCCGACCTCTGG
>NZ_JBKZWT010000122.1:0-10295 GCF_047759905.1 Sinomonas sp. G460-2
TCCGGTTCCCGCGGGCGCGGCGACGGATCCGGGCGGGGCGTCGGGCCTAGCTACCGCGAGCGGGCGCCCTCGGGCCACTTCTGGCGCGGGGTCCGTGATGCCGTGAAGAAGAAGATCGCGAAAGGCATCGGCGCGCAGCTGTGACACGCCTCGCTCCTCGCCCGGGCCCTGCAGGGACCTGGCGAGGGCTTCGAGCCTGGCGTCGATCGCTGCCCCGGCCTCAAGCGGTAGGTACGCGGTGATCCAGCACATCCCGTCCCGGGTTGGTTCGAGGTCGACTTTCCGGAAAGCGGTGGCGTGGGCCTTCCGAGCGGCAAGCGGCTCGGAGTGATAATCCTCGGCAAGGCGTCGCAGCCGCCGCGAGAGTGCGCCCGGGGACGGAGCCCTGCTCGGGTCCTCAGGGCATGCGATCCGCACCGCGGCCTCGGCAAAGGCCGCGTCCTTGCCGGGTGCGAGGATTGCCGCATGCTCGGCCACAGCCCGGGCTCGACGCCGGTCGAGGCGCCCCGCCCCGAGCGCGTCCAGGACCGGAGCGAGAGCGGGATCGGCCAGAGCCAACGCGTCCTCGACCATCGCCCGGCCCGTGCGCTGCGACACGTTCAGCGCCGCCGCCACCTCCGCGGCCGCGAGCCCGGGCGCCTCTGCCGCCTCTAGTGCATCCCTCGCCGTGAGACGAAAGTGCTCGCACAGCTGGGAGAGCGCGTACGCCCGCACGGCGTGCATCCGCGCCTCGGCCTCCTCAAGCCCCTGGATGGTTTCGACGAGACCGCCCACGAACTGAGCCCGCGCCTCGAAGACGACGGCACTCGGATGAGCTGGCTCGGCCTCCGCAGCGCCGTCAGCGGCAGGTGCACCAGGAGCGGCCTCAACACCGTCGGTATCAGCGCCAAGTGCGTCAGCGGCAGGTGCACCAGGAGCGGCCTCAACAGCGTCGGTATCAGCACTGGACGCGTGGGCGCAGGCCGGGTCGGCCGCACCGTGAACACAAGCAGCAGCATGGACACCGTCAGCATCTTCCGCCCCCGGGCTGATCCGGCCACCAGCCTCGTTCACGTCGTCGCCGCCCTCGCTACGCGGCAATGTCTGCGGACTCTCCCCCGAGCTCTCCCCCGAGCTCTCCCCACGGCTCTCCCCCGAGCTCTCCCCAGGGCCCTCCCCAGGGCTGTCCCCCATGCGCTCCCCCACGTTTTCCCCCATGAACCAACCCTCGCATGAGCCTCCGACAAAATAAACGCACCCCCGCAAGCCCGGCCACGAGGCCTCGCCAAAGAAGAACGGAGCGAGGGAAACCGAGCCAAAGACGCGTGCCAAAGAAGGGGACCCAGAGAAGCGGGGCCAGGGACTCGCCCAAGAAGCCCAAAAGAGCGGAGGACGACGGCGGCAGGTGACCTGCCGCCGTCGTCCTCGGAGAGTGGTGCCGGCTCGCCGCCGGCGCGCGCTCAGCTGCCCAGAAGCGCTCGGTGAGCCTTCCGCCGCTCGGCCTGCTCGACCGGGTCTGGGACCGGAAGCGACGCGATGAGCCGCTTCGTGTACTCGTCCTGAGGCGCGTTCATGACGCGGCTGCCGATGCCCTGCTCGACGAGTCGCCCCTTGTACAGGACGCCTACCCAGTGGCTCAACTGGTCCACGACCGCGAGGTCATGGCTGATGAACAGCGCCGCGAAGCCGAGCTCGGCCTGGATCTCGCGGAACAGCTCGAGGACCTTCGCCTGGACGGAGACATCGAGGGCGGACGTCGGCTCGTCGGCGACGAGCAGGCGCGGCTCGAGTGCGAGGGCGCGCGCGAGGGAGGCCCGCTGACGCTGGCCACCCGAGAGCTCGTGCGGGTAGCGCGAGGCGTACGACGCGGGAAGCTGCACCGACTCGAGCAGCTCCCCGACGCGCCGGCGGAGCTGCGCCGGCTCGAGGTCGAGGTGCACCACGAGCGGCTCGGCCACGCACTCGCCGATGGTGAGCTGCGGGTTGAAGGACGCCGCCGGGTCCTGGAACACGAAGCCGATCTCCTTGCGCAGCGGGCGGAACGCCCGCTCGTGGAAGCCGACCATCTCATGCCCGAGGACCTTGAGGCTTCCGCCCGTCGCCCGGTTGAGACCCGCAATCGCGCGGCCGATGGTCGTCTTGCCCGATCCCGACTCGCCGACGAGGCCGAAGACCTCCCCCGCGGAGACCGTGAGCGAGACGCCGTCGACGGCCCGGAACGCCGGGGAACCGAGTCGACCCGGGTACACGATCTCGAGGTTCTTCGCCTCAACGAGGACTTCGCCGGCCTGCCGCAGGCGCTCGGTGGCGCCCTCCGAGGCCGAGTCGCGGCCCAGATGCGGAACCGCCGCGAGGAGGCGCCGGGTGTAGTCCTCGCGCGGCTCCGCGAACAGGGTCCGCACCGGGGCCTCCTCGACGACCTCGCCCTGGTACATGACCACGACGCGGTCCGCGAGGTCCGCGACCACACCCATGTTGTGGGTGATGAGCACGATCGACGTCCCGTACAGGTCGCGCAGATCGCGCAGGAGCTCGAGGATCTCGGCCTGGACAGTCACGTCGAGGGCCGTGGTCGGCTCGTCGGCCACGATGAGCTCGGGATCGAGCGCGAGCGCCGCCGCGATGACGACGCGCTGCTTCTGCCCGCCCGAGAACTGGTGCGGGTAGTAGTCGACGCGCTTCTCCGGGTCGGGGATGCCGACCTTCCTGAGTGCCTCGACGGCCCGCTCGCGGGCCTCCTTCCGGGACACCTTGCGCCCGTCGCGCCCACGATGCGCCCGAATGCCCTCGGCGATCTGCCACCCCACCGTGAAGACGGGGTTGAGCGCCGTAGACGGTTCCTGGAACACCATAGCGACGTCACGGCCCCGCAGCTCGCGGAGCTTCGACGCGGAGATCGAGACGACGTTCTGCCCGTTGATGACGACGGCGCCTGAGCTCGTGGCCGTCTCCGGCAGCAGGCCAAGGATCGTTTTTGCCGTCACCGTCTTGCCGGACCCGGATTCACCGACGACGGCGACGACCTCGCCCGCCTTGACGTCGAGGCTCACGCCGCGAACGGCCTTGACCTCCCCGGCGTCCGTGGCGAATGAGACCGCGAGATGGTCGATTTCCAGGACGGTCTCCGCGGGACCCGCGGGCCGCACGTCAAGCTGTTCGCTCATGCCTGGCCTCCTTCCTGGCCGGTGGAACCGGCCGCAGTGCCGGCCGCAGTGCTCGCCTCACCCGCGGCAGGCGAGGACTTCGCGCCTTTGCCGCCCGCCGCCGTCGTCCGCTTGCGTCCACGCGCGCGGAGCCGCGAATCCGCGAGGTCGTTCATGCTCTCTCCCACGAGCGTGAGCCCGAGGACCGTGAGCACGATCGCGACGCCCGGGAAGACGCCTGTCCACCAGATGCCGGCGGTGACGTCGCTCAGGGCCTTGTTGAGGTCGAAGCCCCACTCGGACGCGCTCGTCGGCTCGATGCCGAAGCCGAGGAAGCCAAGGCCTGCGAGGGTCAGGATGGCCTCCGAGGCGTTGAGAGTGAAGATGAGCGGGATGCTGCGGGTCGCGTTGCGGAAGATGTGCCGAGCCATGATCCGCCAGCTCGACGCGCCGATGACCTTCGCGGACTCGACGAAGGGTTCGGCCTTGAGCCGGATCGCCTCGGCGCGGACCACGCGGAAGTACTGCGGGATGAACACGACCGTGATCGAGATCGCGGCCGCGAGGATGCCGCCCCACAGGCTCGACTGGCCGTGGCTGATGACGATCGACATGACGATCGCGACGAGGAGCGACGGGAACGCGTACACGGCGTCCGCGATCACCACGAGAACGCGGTCCAGCCAGCCGCCGATGTAGCCCGACGCGAGGCCGAGGGCCACGCCCGCGAAGATCGAGAGCGCGACCGCGACGACGATCACGAGGATGGCCGTCTGCGCGCCCCACACAACACGCGAGAACACGTCGAAGCCGCCAACCGTGGTTCCCCAGATGTGCGTGGCACTCGGGGGGTCCTGGGTCGGGAAGTCCCCGCCCGCGTCGGAGATCTGAGAGAAGCCGAACGGTGCGATGAGCGGGGCGAAGATCGCGAGCAGCACGAAGATGCCCGTGAGGACGAGGCCCGTGACGAGCATGGTCCGCTGGATGCCCACGCTGTTCATGACGTGGGAGAGCACGGGAAGGCGAACCCACAGGGGGTCGCGGCGCTCAATCTGTGGCGCTGTCTGGGTGGTCATCAGTACCTCACCCTCGGGTCGATCAGCGCGGCGACGACGTCCACGATGAAGTTGGTCACGGCGACGATCACGGCGAGCAGCACCACGATGCCCTGGACGGCTACGAAGTCGCGCGCGGTCAGGTACTGCGCGAGCTGGAAGCCGAGCCCCTTCCACTCGAACGTCGTCTCGGTGAGAACCGCGCCGCCGAGAAGGAGCGCGATCTGCAGGCCCATGACCGTGATGATCGGGATGAGCGCGGGCTTGTAGGCGTGCTTGGTCACAAGCCGGTACTCGCTCACGCCGCGCGAACGGCCGGCCTCGACGTAGTCCTTGCCGAGCGTGCCGATCAGGTTGGTCCGCACGAGGCGCAGGAAGACGCCGGCCGTGAGCAGGCCGAGCGTGATGGCGGGCAGGACCGCGTGGGCCTCGACGTCCCCGAACGCGGCGAAGTTGCCGCTGCGGAGTGCGTCGAGCCAGAAGATGCCGCTCGGGGCACCGAGCCCCGAGAGGGAGATCTCGGTGGTCGTCGACGCGCGGCCCGCGACCGGCAGCCAGCCGAGCCATACCGAGAAGATGAGCTTGAGCAGGAGGCCTGCGAAGAAGACCGGCGTCGCGTAGCTCAGGATCGCGAAGATGCGCAGCCCCGCGTCGGCGGTCTTGTCGCGGCGGTGCGCCGCGATCATGCCGAGCGGGATGCCGACGAGGAACGCAACGATGAGCGAGTTGATGGCGAGCTCAAGCGTCGCGGTGCCGAACGTCGCGAGCATCTCGGTGACGGCGCGGTTGTCCGAGATGGTGCGGCCGAAGTTCCCGGTGAAGATCTGGCCGAGGTATTCGAAGTACTGGATCATGATGGGCCGGTCGTAGCCGGCGTCATGGATTCGTTGAGCGAGCTGGTCGGCCGGGAGGCGGCCTCCGAGCGCGGCCGTGATCGGGTCACCGGTGATCCTCATGAGGAAGAAGACCAGCGTGACGAGGATGAGGATGGTGGGGAAGATCAGCAGGAAGCGGATCACGAGATACGTCGCGAGCCCGCCACCCGCCGTTCGTTTCGCGGCTGGGGTTGGTACGCCCGCGGCTTCTGGGGGCGTTTCGGTCAGTGCAGTCATTGGGGGTGGTTCCTCCGCACGGCAGCGGGGGGATGCGGTGGCATCCCGCCGCTGCACTTGCTTTTGTGGTGCTTTTGCGGCTTGTACCCGCTTCGGCTACTTGCTAATCACGCCGAGGCGGAACTTGAAGGACGGGTCGAGGGTCGTGTCGACGCCCTTGACGTTCGTCCCGGCAACCGCAATCTGCGAACCCTGAAGGAGCGGAAGCGTCGAGAGGTCCTTCGCGACCGCGTCCTGGATCTGGCCCAGCTGCTGCTCGCGCGAGGACTTGTCCGGGTTCGTCGCTTCCTTGCCGATGAGGTCAGCCACCGTCGAGTTCGAGTAGTGGTTCTTGAGGAAGCTGTTCGCGGTGAAGAACGGCGTGAGGTAGTTGTCCGGGTCGGAGAAGTCCGGGAACCATCCGAGCTGGTACATCGGGTAGGCGTCCTTCGTGCGGTCCTTCGAGTAGGTGACCCACTCGGTGGACTGCAGGTTGACCTTGAACAGGCCCGAGGCCTCAAGCTGCTGCTTCACCATGGCGTACTCGTCGCCCGAGGACGGGCCGTAGTGATCCGGGTTGTACTGCAGGTTGATCGACACCGGCGTCTGCACGCCCGCGGCCGAAAGGGCCTGCTTCGCCTTGTCGGTGCTCGGCTTGCCGTTGCCGTCGCCGTACATCGACTTGAGCGGCGTGGTCGCGCCCGGGAAGCCGTTCGCCACGTACGAGAACAGCGGCGTGTAGGTGCCCTTGTAGACCTGCGTCGCGATCGCGTCGCGGTCCACGAGATTGGCCATGGCCTGGCGGACGGCGAGCGACTTGGCCGGATCGGCGTTGGCCGTCTTCGCACCGTACGGCATGGTGTCGAAGTTGAACACGATGTAGCGGATCTCGCCACCCGGGCCCTTGAGGACCTTGACCTTCGAATCCTTCGCGAGGCTGTCCACGTCGGTGGCGGTCAGCGAGCGCCACGCCACGTCGATGTTGCCCTGCTGGACGTCCAGCTTCAGGTTGTTCGAGTTGGCGTAGTACTTGAGGTTGACCGTGTCCGTGGCCGGCTTGCCGAGGATGCCCTGGTAGTCGGGGTTGGACTTGAACGAGACCAGCTGGTTCTTCTGGTACGTCGAGATCGTGTACGGGCCGGCGAACGCCTTCTTCGAGATGATGTCGTCGTCGTTCATCACCTTGTCGGCGGGGAAGACGTTGTGGTCCACGATCGGACCGGCCGGGCTCGAGAGCACCTGCGGGAACGTCTGGTCGTTGCCCTGCTTGAGATGGAAGACCACCGTCGAGGCATCCGGGGCGTCAATGCTCTTGAGGTTGTCGAGCAGCGACGCGGGACCGTTCGGGTCGTTGATCTTGAGCTGGCGATCGAAGGAGAACTTCACGTCCGCCGAGTCGAGCGCATCGCCGTTGGCCCACTTGAGGCCGCTCTTGAGCTTGACCGTGTAGTCCGTCGGCGAGGTGAACGAGGCCGACTGCGCGATATCAGGCTGCGGATCGGCGCTGCCCGGCTTCGAGTTCAGCACGAACGGGTAGATCTGGTTCATGACCATGAAGGAGCCGTTGTCGTAGGAGCCCGCGGGATCCAGGAACGTCACCTTGTCCGTCGTGCCGACGGTGATCGGACCGCCGCCCGCGGAGCCGCTCTGCGCAGAGCCGCCACCGGACGGGCCGGTGCACGCTGTCAGCGCAAGCGCGGAGATGCCGAGGAGCGCGATTGCGCTCCGAACGGCTGACTTTTTTGCCATGGGGGATGACCTTCTGTCTCTTTTCGAGTTCTGGGCGGGCGCCGGCTTTGTGATTCAACGCACAGCCCGAGTGCACACAGCATTCAATCACGATTCGGCAGGCCTGAAAGCCTTGCTTGAGGAGATTGAAACTAAACCTTGACATTCCGAGGCGCGTGGCGACTCCCGCATGGGCGAAAACTCACCATGTGAAATGCCAAGGGAGGACGACGGCGGAAGTCACCCTCCGCCGTCGTCCTCCCCTCGGTGCGTCCCCTGGTCGCGCGACGGCCGTCAGTAAGCCCTCAGACCGCCGGGCGCGCGAGCGAGCGGGCGGCGTCGATCGTCGCCTGCCCCAGGACCCGGCTCCCCCGGTACAGCACCACGGTCTGCCCTGGTGCGACCCCGCGGAGGGGCGCCTCGAGCGTGACGAAGAGCTCGGCGTCGTCAGCAGGAGCCGCCTCGGACGAGGTTCCCGGCGCAACGCGCGCCGTTGCCGGAAGTGCCTCGCCGTGGGCGCGCACCTGCGCCGTGCACGCGAACTCCTCCCCCGCCGCAGCCTCGGGCAGCGGCAGCCCGGCCCACGAAAGGCGGATGCCGCGGATCTCGTCGACCGCGAGGAGTTGCTCGGGACCCACGACGACCGTGTTGTCCTTGGGCCGCACCTCGAGGACGAAACGCGGCTTGCCGTCCGCGGCCGGCCGGCCCAGCCGCAGGCCGCGGCGCTGCCCAACGGTGAACGCGTTGGCGCCCCCGTGCTCGCCGACTTTCTGGCCCGTCTCGTCGAGGATGTCCCCCTGTGTGAGCTCGATCTTGTCCGCGAGCCAACCGCGCGTATCGCCGTCGGAGATGAAGCAGATGTCGTGGCTGTCCGGCTTCTTCGCAACGGAAAGCCCCCGGCGCTCCGCCTCGGCGCGGACCTCAGCCTTCGACGGCGTGTCCGCGAGCGGGAAGAGGCAGTGCTCGAGCTGCTCGCGCGTCAGTACGCCGAGCACGTAGGACTGGTCCTTGGCCCAATCGGCGGCGCGGTGCAGCTCGGGATTGCCGTCGGCGTCCCGGATGATCTTGGCGTAGTGGCCCGTGCAGACGGCGTCGAAGCCGAGCGCGAGGGCCTTTTCGAGGAGCGCGGCGAACTTGATCCGCTCGTTGCAGCGCATGCACGGATTCGGGGTGCGGCCCGCGGCGTACTCGGCGACGAAGTCGTCCACGACGTCCGCCTTGAAGCGCTCCGAGAAGTCCCACACGTAGAACGGGATGCCGAGCTTGTCGCACGCGCGCCACGCGTCGTTCGAATCCTCGATCGTGCAGCAGCCGCGGCTGCCCGTGCGCAGGGTTCCGGGCATGCGTGACAGCGCAAGGTGGACGCCGACGACGTCGTGCCCCGCCTCGACGGCACGGGCCGCGGCGACGGCGGAATCCACTCCCCCACTCATGGCTGCCAGAACTCGCACCGGTCTATTCTAGCGGCGGGCGGCCGCGAGGCCCGAGCCCGGCCGCCGGGGCAGTGGTAGGCAGTGGTACGGCAGTGGTACGGCAACGATGCCGCGCGAGCGAAGGGATCCGATCATGGACGAACAGGGCATGGTCATTGCGGGCGGAGGGCTCGCCGCCGGGAGCGCCGCCAAGACGTTGAGGGCCGAAGGCTGGGAGGGTCCCATCACGATCGTCGCGGCCGAGCACCGCGAGCCGTACCTCCGGCCGCCGCTCTCCAAGGAGTTCCTGCTCGGCAAGGCGCCCGAGGAGGAGCTCGCGGTGAATCCCGCCGGCTGGTACGCGGAGAACGGCGTCGACCTGCGGCTCGGGGAGACGGTTTCGCAGATCGTGCCGGCGTCGAAGGTCGTGAGGCTCGAGAGCGGGCCGCTCGTTCCGTACCGGGCGCTGCTTTTGGCGATGGGCGCGCAGCCTCGCACGCTCGACGTCCCGGGTTCCCAGCTCGAGGGCATCGTGTCGCTGCGGCGCTTCGAGGACTCCCTCGCCCTGCGCACGGAGCTCTCCCGCGGCGGGCGGCGGGTGGTGCTCATCGGCTCGGGCTGGATCGGCATGGAGGTCGCGGCCGCCGCGCGCACCTACGGGAACGAGGTCACGGTCGTGGGGCGCGAGCCGACGCCGCTCGGGCAGCTCGAGCCCGAGCTCGGCGGCTACTTCCGCCGCCTGCACGAGGCCGAGGGGGTCCGCTTCCGGCTCGGCGAGCATCCCGTCGAGTTCAAGGCGACGGACGACGGCGAGTGCGTCTCCTGCGTCGTGACCAACACGGGCGAGCGGATGGCCGCCGACCTCGTGGTCGTGGCCGTTGGCGTGGTGCCCGACGTCGGGCTCGCGAAGGCGGCCGGACTCGTCGTGGGGAACGGGATCGTGGTCGACGCCTCGCTGCGCACCTCGGCCGAGGGCGTTTTCGCCGCGGGCGACGTCGCGAACTCACTCCAGCCGTTCACGGGCGACCACGTGCGCAGCGAGCACTGGTCGAACGCGCTCAACGGCGGAAAGGTCGCCGCGAAGTCCATGCTGGGCATCGACGCGGCGCTCAGCATCGCGCCCTACTTCTACACCGATCAGTTCGGGATCAGCCTCGAATACTCGGGGTATGGGCAGCGGGCGCGCGGGGCGAAGCTTGTGCTCCGCGGCTCGATCGAGACCGTGGCGGACGGGCTCGCCGGCTTCGTCGCGTTCTGGCTGCGAGACGGCGCGGTCGTCGCCGCCATGAACGTCAACACGCCGCGGTCGCAGAAGGCGCTCAAGGCGCTCATCGCCTCCCGCGCGGTCGTGGACGAGGCGCGGCTCGCGGATCCGGCCGTACCGCTCGCGGAGCTCATGCCAGGAGAGTGACGCGGGGCGTTCCGTTCTGTACGGGTTTCGGGCCGACGCGGGCGAATTCGGCCTCACGAAGTAGCCGGGCCCCTGGAAAGACGCGACTCCGGGCCTGACCAATAAAGCGGTTCCAGCCAGTACGCGTACTGGACGGACCGCGGGCACGTCGAGGGGGACCCCGCTCAGCGGCTGGAAGCTGTCCTTATGGTGCTCTCGTGCCCGGCCATGCCCGCCTGGCGAGCCTGCTGGAAGGCGCGGCCGATCACCGCGAGGAGGGCGTCGACGTCGTCCTCGGCGGACGACCAACCGAGGCTGAAGCGCTGGGCCCCCCGCGCCTGGTCCTCGGTGAGGCCCATCGCGAGGAGCACGTGCGAGGGTCGCGGGACGCCCGCCGTGCACGCCGATCCCGTGGACGATTCGATGCCCATCATGTCCAGGAGGAACAGCAGCGAATCGCCTTCGCAGCCGGGGAACGTGAAGTGCGCGATGCCGGG
>NZ_JBKZWT010000123.1:0-9897 GCF_047759905.1 Sinomonas sp. G460-2
GCGAGCACGCCCGGGTCGGCTGAATTGACCTGCACCATGACGGCCGCGAGCCGGTCGCCGAGGGCCCGCAGCGCGGCGACGGCCTCGTCGATGGCAGGCCGGGTCGCCAACGCCGTCACGCCCGCGACGATCGGGAGGGGGCTCGCCTCGGCCGCCGTCTCGAGGACGAGCGACTTCTCCGCGGTGCTGAGCGACGCGGCCTCGCCGAACACGCCGAGGACCGTGAGCCCCACGGCGCCGATCTCGGTGTAGTGCTCCACGAGCTGCGCAAGGCTGTCGGTATCGACGTCGAGGGCGCTGCCCGCGAATGGTGTCGGGACCACGCCCCAGACGCCGGGTTGCAGTGTGACGGTCACGAAACCCCTACTCTCCCGGCCACACGGGCGCGCGCTTCTCTTGGAACGCGAGCACGCCTTCGGCCGAATCCTTGCTGGTGAGCGCCGCCATGAGCGCGGGGAGGCGCGTGGCGCGTGCCTCGGTGGGCGTCAGGTGCGCCGTGCGGGTCACCATCTGCTTGACGGCCCGGACCGAGGTGGGCGCGCACGCCCGAATCTGGTCGAGCCAGCGTTCGACGGCGGCGTCCAGCTCCGCGGTCGGGACCACCTCGTTGACGAGCCCCATGTCCTTCATCTCTGCAGCTCCCGCCTTGCGGCCCGTGAGCAGCATCGACATGGCCTGCGTGTGCGGGACGCGCCGCACGAGCTGGTGGATCCCGCCGTCGAGCGCAAGCCGGCCCACGCGCGGCTCGGTGAGCCCGAACTGCGCGTGCTCCGCCGCGACCACGATGTCCGCGCCGAGGACCATCTCCATCCCGCCGCCCAGCGCGTAGCCGTTGACGCGCGCGATCACCGGGACGTCGAGCGTCTCGCGCAGGCTCAGGCCGCCGAAGCCGTTCGGGTCGAGGTCGGCCCAGTATTCGAGCCCGGTCTTGTCCACGCCGGAGGCGGACATGTCCGCGCCGACGCAGAACGCGCGCTCGCCCGCGCCCGTGACGACGACGGCGCGGACGGTGCGATCCGCCTCGATGCGGGCCCAGACCTCGTTGAGGCGTTCCGTCGTGGGGCCGTCCACGGCGTTGAGCACGTGCGGGCGGTCGATCACGACCCACGCGACGCCGCCGCGGACGTCGAAGCGCACGCCTGTCACCGCGGGCTCCACATCGACGTCAGCCGCGCTCGCCGGAGCAGCGGTGCTCATCGGAGCGGCGCTCACCGGAGCACCCCGAGCTCCTGGAGGCGGAGAATCGTCTCCTCGTCGAAGCCGTTCTCGCGCAGCACCTCGGCGTTGTGCTCGCCGAGGCGCGGCGCGACGCGGCGCACGGAGGCCGGCGTCTCCGAGAGCCGGATGGGCGCGTTGAGCATGCGGACCGTGCCGACGCTCGGGTGCTCCGCCTCGACGATCATGCCGTTGACGCGCGTCTGCTCGTCGGCGAGAGTCTGCTCGAGCGTGAAGACCGGCGCGTTGAGCAGGTCCTCGCCCTCGAGCCGTTCGGTCCAGTGCGCGGTGCTCCCGGTGGCGAAGCGCTCGCGGAAGATGGCCTGGAGGGCGGGCTTGTTCTCGAACTGGCGCTCGAGGTTCGCGAACTCCGGCCGCTCGGTGAGGTCCTCGTCGAGCTCGAGCGCGCGTGAGATGCGCAGGAGCGGGTCTGGCGTGAAGCCGCCGACCATGCACACCGCGCCGTCGGTGGTTTCGAAGACGCCGCTGAGCGGCATCGCGCCCCAATTGACCTCGTAGCCGCGGTTGAGCTGCATGCACGCCTCCTGCATCTGCAGGTGCAGCATCGAGTCGTACATCGTGACCTCGACCTTCTGGCCCACGCCGCTCACGTCGCGAGTGCGGAGGGCCAGAAGGATGCCCTGGAGCAGGTGCATGCCCGTGATGTAGTCGCACAGCGTGGTCGGGTAGATCGAGGGCGGGAGGTCCTCGCGGTCGCGCCGCCACATGACGCCGGAGTAGGCCTGGGCAATCGCGTCCTGGCCGCCCTTGTGCGAGTACGGACCCTCGGGGCCGAAGCCGGTGCCCGAGGCCCAGATGATGCGAGGGTTGGCGCGGCGCACCTCCTCATACCCAAAGCCCATGCGCTCCATGACGCCGGCGCGGAAGTTGCTCACCACCACGTCCGCACCGCTGATGAGCTGCGCAATGACCTCGCGGCCCTCCGCCGTGCGCGTGTCGACGCTGATGCCGCGCTTGTTGCGGTTGATCGACAGGAAGATCGGGTTGTCCTTGCCATCGGGGTCGGGGAAGGAGTTGCGGGAGATGTCGCCCGAGCCGGGCCGCTCGATCTTGATGACATCGGCGCCGAAGTCGCCCAGGAGCTGGGTGCAGCTCGGGCCCATGAACACCTGCGTGAAGTCCACGATCTTGATCCCCGCGAGCGGGAGCGACCGCGCGGATTCAGTCTCAGCGCCGCGGGCGGTGGGGACGCCGGACGGCGCCTCGGGCGTCTCAACGGTGATGGTGCTCACGCTCCCACCCCCGCGAGGGTCGAATCGGCGCCGAGGTTCGCGCCGCCGTCGTTCGCTGCGTCGTCGAGCCCAGCGTTCGACGACGGGACGTCGCCTGGGTCTGCGCCTTGCCTGCGCATGCCCGCCTGGATGTCGCGGGGATCGACCTCGCGCACGAGCTTCCCGCTGGCCACCGCGAGGGCCGACGCGACGCCCACGGCTTGGCCCATCGCCATGCACGGCGGGATCTCGCGGCTCATCTTCTGCGCCTCGGGAGTCGCGGAGTAGTGGCGCCCGGCCACGAGGAGCTGGTCGACCTCGCGGGGCAGGAGGGAGCGATACGGGTAGTAGTAGTCGCGGCCGCGGGCGACCGTGTCGGCGAAGTGCCGGCGGGACACGACGTCCTCCTTCGTCATGACGTACTCGCCCTCGAGCAGGCGGGTCTGGCGGACGCCGAGCTGCGGTGCGGCATCGAGGATGTAGGCGTTCGCGAAGCCGGGCAGGTTCTCCTTGACGTACGCGACCGCCTCCGTGATGCGGTCGCGGGCTGCGAACTCGGCCGCCGTGAGATCGGCGGGGTCCACGCCGTCGAAGCCGCTCATGTGGGGCGCGTTGCACCACACCACTCCCTCGAGCGGCGTCTTGAGCCACCACAGCTCCCACGCGCCGCCGAGCAGGCGCTTGACGCGCCGGTTGATGGCGCGCGCCTCCTTCGGGTTCTCCTGCTCGAAGCGCTCGGCCTCCCCGGTGTCGACGCCGCCGAGGCGGAACACGAGCGTGGTGATGTAGGAATCGTGGGCGAACTTCGCCCCGGCGCGCGAGGCGACGTCGATGTCCCCGGTCGTGTCGATGACCACGTCCGCGAGGTACGCCTGCGGGCCCGCCTTCGTCTCGACGACGACGCCCTTGAGGACGCCGTTCTCGCCAGGAGCGGCCTGGTCGACGATCGGGCGGGAGAACCACGAGTGAAGGCGGAGCGTCACACCGGCCTCACGGACCAGATCGTTGGAGACGCGCTTCCACCCGTCGGGGTCGAAGGCCGCCGCGTAGCAGATGGGCTTGGGCGTGGAGTGCGAGTGGAAGTCGAACGTTCCGTAGCGGCCCCACCTGTTCCACAGCTCCTGCGAGGTGCGGCGATCTTCGGCGGGGGGCACGACGGCGAGGCCCTGGGCCTGCAGGCGCTCGACGTACTCGGAGACGATGCCCGTGACCGTGATCTCAGGGCCGTTGACCATGTCATCCAGGACGAGGACCATTCCGCCGGACGCGAGCCCGCCCAGGTACGAATAGCGTTCGAGCAGCGTGACGCTCGCGCCGGAGCGGGCGGCGGTGACGGCCGCCGCAACGCCGGCGGGCCCACCCCCGACCACGAGGACTTGCGAGCGGTTGACGATCGGGGCCGCGAGTTCTTCCGAGCGGACGCGCAGATCGAGTGTTTCCATGAGTATTGCTTCCTTACTTGCCGACGAAGACGCCGGACGAGCGACGGGCGAGGAGGTAGAGGATGACGCTGAGGGCCGAGAGCACGGCCACATAGGTCGGGAAGATCCAGTCGGCGTGGAGGGACTGGAACCAGACCAGGAGGTAGGAGGCCGTGCCGCCGAAGACGGCGACCCCGATCCCGTAGCCCAGCGCGGTGCCGGTGCCACGGACGTTCTTCGGCATGAGGGACGCGCTCACCACGTTGTAGATGGTCATGTTGAGCACGAGCACCACCGAGCCACCGAGGAGCACGGCCGCGAAGCCGCCGATGCCGGGCCGGACGTAGAGCAGCATGAGGAAGACCGACGGGATGGCGAGGATTCGCGTGACCACGAACCAGCGCGAGAGGGCCTTTCCGTCCAGGAGTCTGCCCACTACCCAGCTGCCGACCACGAGAACAACTGCCAGTGCCGTCGTCAGCGCGAAGACCGCGGTGGCGTCTTCCTTGAAGTTGCTGCGTGCCGCCGTGGGGAGGCCGGTGTTCCACGCGTAGTTGTACGCCTGGGCGGCTCCGACCACGAAGACGATCGCGAGAACGCCGAGCCAGTGCTTCCGGAGTCCCGACCACACGGTGCCGCCCGAGCTGGCCGCGAGCTCGTCGGGCCGCATCGTTTCGGGCAGGGTGCGCCGAAGGTACAGGACCACGACGCCGAGGACCGCGCCGATCACGAACGGGATCCGCCAGCCCCACGCGCTCATCGCGGCCCCGCCGATGGCGAGGCTCGAGAGGAAGCTCACGAGGGAGGCCAGGAGGATGCCCAGGTTCACGTAGAAGCTCATGAGCCCCGCGACCATGCCTTCGCGGCCTTCCGGCGCGAGTTCGACGGCGTGCGATGTGGAGAGCGGCGCCTCGATGCCGGTCGAGATGCCCTGGACGATGCGGGACGCGACGAGGATGGCTCCCGCCCACGGGCCAATCACGGCGTAGCTCGGCGTGACGGCGATGAGGAGGGTGGTGCCGGCCATGAGCATGATGGAGAGCAGCATGATCCGACGGCGGCCTATCCGGTCTGCGAAGACGCCGAGCAGAACGCCGCCGAGCGGCCGGAACGCGAAGCCGACGGCGAAGACGGCGAGCGTGTTGAGGGTCGCCGAGAGGGGATCCCGGTCCGGGAAGAAGTTCGGCCCGATAAAGGCCGAGAGGAGTCCGAAGACCATCCAGTCGTACCATTC
Source organism: Sinomonas sp. G460-2 (assembly GCF_047759905.1). Taxonomy (NCBI): domain Bacteria; kingdom Bacillati; phylum Actinomycetota; class Actinomycetes; order Micrococcales; family Micrococcaceae; genus Sinomonas; species Sinomonas sp. G460-2. The sequence continues at coordinate 5,103 of NZ_JBKZWT010000123.1, forward strand.
GAGCGCATTGCCGAGGCCGAGGGCCAAGAGGCCCCTCCGCACTTCGGCGGAGAAACGACGGGACGTGGTGGGGTCGGCAGTGACCACATTCTCGATCATGAGAGGTCCTTTGCCGCGCCGCTGCAGGGCGCGAGAGGGTATGCCGCATGGCACGCAGGCACATGCGGAAATGAGGTGTGAGAGGGGATCAGCCTGAAATGGCCGAATTACCAGGCGCGGGGGGCGCTGACCCAGATGGCTACGCAGACCTCTTCGTAGCTATTCGAATACCAGTGGGGGATCTCGGAGGAATAAGTGATGGAGTCGCCTTCGCTGAGGCTGTGGCGAACTCCGTCGAGATACACGTCCTTGCGTCCGGAAATGACGAGGCAGAATTCCTCGCCGCCGTGATGGAAGGGCGTAGAGCTCGTGTCGTGGCCGGGCGGCGTCACGATCCATTGGACCTCGAGGGCCCCGTTGGTGTTGGGGGTCAGCAGTTCATGGATCGCCTCGCCGACAGATTCGCGGGTGACGCCCCGCAGATTGCGCCGCTCGGCTTTCCTGACAACGGGGGAGGCGCTGTCCGGCTGGCCCGTGAAGAAGCGGCCGACCGGTATGTCCAGCCCGTGTGCCAGCTGGGCAAGGGTCGTGAAGGAGGGGTTCGCCAGACCGCGCTCAATCTGGCTGACGATTGCCTGGCTGAGCCCGGTGGCGTCAGAGAGCTGGGCGAGGGTCATGCCGAGCTCCTTGCGCCTCGCCCGGACCTTCGTGCCCACTGATGCGAGCAAGGCGGTCGTGGCCAAGGGGGTCGGTGCGACGCTCTCCGTGGTCATGTCTTTCCTTCGTTCGGTGACCTGACTCACACAACTATAGTGAAGAAATTCAGCAGATCAAGGGTTTCTGTTCACTATCGTGTATTTCTTCACGGAGAGCTGGTTCCGCGTGCCCTCTCACGCTCCTGCGCGGCCTCGAGCGCCGCCGCGAGCCGCGCGACCTGCTCGGTGAGGGCCTCGACCTTCGCCTCGAGCGTCTGCTCGAGCTGCTCGACCTCGGCCTCGACCTCCTCGACCTCCGCCTCGACGTCGGCCTCCACCTCGGCGGCGGTCCGTGCGGAAACGCTCTCCACGAGCCACGCCGCGATGGACGCGGTCACGACGCCGAGCACCGCGATGCCCGCGATCATGAGGCCCGCCGCGACGAAGCGGCCCACGATCGTGATGGGGTAGTGGTCGCCGTAGCCTACGGTCGTGATGGTCTCGAGCGCCCACCAGATCGCGTCGCCGAACGAGCGGATGTTGGACCCCACCTCGTTCTGCTCGACGTCCTCCACCGCGAGGGCCGCGCAGTAGATGATCGTCGCGGCCGAGCCCACGACGTACAGGAGCAGCCGGCCCCGGAGGGCCGCGCCGGCCTTGTTGTGGACCACGCGGAGGAACGTCACGAGCCGGAGGAGCCGCAAGGGGCGGAGCGCCGGGAGGGCCAGGATGGCGAGCTCGTGGAGGTTCCGGACGAACCACCGGCCGCGCTCGGGCGCGAGGATGAGCTGCCCCGTGTAGTCGACCACGAACACGGCCCACGCGGCCCACACGAGGGCCTCCGCCCAGATGCCCTCCGACTCCGGCAGATTCGCGATCACCTGAATGGAATACGCCCCGAGGAACACGACCGCGGCCGCGAGGGTCGGCCACTCCGTGAGCCTCCGCCACTGCTCGATGCTCATGGCCGAAGGGTACCGCCGCGCGAGCCGCCTGTGGACACCCCGCCGGAACCCGCCGTACCATCGAAGCCAACGCTGGGGACAGCCCTTGGGAAGTCAGCCATGTCCGCAGCATCAGGCGCTTGGTCCAGCGCCACAAACCCCAGCGCCCCGGACGGGTCCGCGCCGGACGTCCTCGAACTCCGCGTTCACGGCATCCGGAACTCGCCCCCGCAGGACCTGCTCGGCACGCCGACGTCCAACATCGCCCTCGCGCAGGACGGCGTGATCCCGCTCGGCGATTCTCTCGCCGGCTTCTACACCGTCCGCGAGCCACTGCCCGGCCAGAAGACGCACCTCGAGGCCTACAGCTGGGGCAACCTCGACCGCTTCCTGCGCGGCAACAGCCTGCTCGGCAAGGCCGGCCGCACGCTCTACAACCTCGGCTGGTTCATCGTCGCGCCGTTCGGTTTCTCCAACGCCGCCTACTGGGCGCGCTCGTTCCGGCCCGACGCGAGCCGCGAGGGCGGCCTCCGCACGGGCAGCGGCGGGGGAGTGGTCCGCGTCTTCGCGCTCCTGCTGACGCTCTGGCTCGTCGCCGCCGTCTCGACCGTCGCGTTCGATCTCGTGGCCGTCCAGTGCTTCCTGCCCACCGGCGTGCCGAACTCGTGGAAGCTGTGCAGCGCGCTCCCGTCCCAGTTCGACGGCCTGCGCGAGCTCACGCGAGGCCAGCGCTTGGCGGCCCTGTCGCTCGCGCCGATCGCCGCCGTCGTCCTCGTGGGGCTCCTAGGGTTTGCGAGCAACGTCCGCTTCCGCACGCGCGCCCTTGACGCCGCCCGCGCACGCGGGCTCGGCGCCGAGCATGACGCGTTCGCGCTCGCCGTTCCCGCGCTGTGGGTGCGGCGCCGCATCAACTCGCCCACGGGAACGCTGCACATCGCTGCGAGCCTTCTGCTCGTGGTCATCCTGCTCATGAGCGACGCCGCGGCCCACGACGGCGCGGCCCCCGTCTCGCTCCTCTCCGTCGCGGCGGTGGAGCTCGCCGCCGTCGGCTACGTGGTCGCGTGGTGGTCGCGCTCGGTGCGACCTCCGCTCGTGGCCGACTTCTGGGCGCGCCGCGAGGTGTGGGCGTACTTCCTGCTCGGGACCGCGATCCTCACGTACGTCGCGTGCGTCGTCGTCGAGGCGACCACTCCGACCACGGACCAAACCGCGCCGTTCACGGCCGGTCAGCTCACGCCCACCGTGATCCTTGTTCTCCTGACCATCCTGGCGACCGTTGGCTGCGTGGTCCGCTCCGGCTACCGCGAGTGGATCGCGACGGCGGTGCTCACCGTGGGCGTCCTCGCGCTCGTCGTCGCGGTGGGCGGCTGGCTCGACCCGCTCGGGTGGGCGGCGAACGCGGCGGCGATCGCCGTCGTCGTCCTCTCAGGCGTGGGGTTCGTGGTGCCGTACGTCGTGCTCCGCCGCCGCGAGCCGCGCCGCCACGAGCACGCGTGGCACGGCGCCGGCCCCGGCGTGTTCATGTTCGTGGCGCTGCTCATCGGCGCGTTCCTCGCGAGCGCGGTCGCGCTCGGCACCGGCTCGTATCTCCGGTCCGGCCGCCTGCAGTCGCTCCCGGACCGGGGCGATCCCCTGTTCCGCGACGTCTCCATCCCCGCAGGCGCGCACGATATCGCCGTCCCGACCGTGTTCTGGGCCTTCGGCGGCGTCCTCGTGCTCATGGTCCTGTTCGTCATCGCGCTCCTCGGCGTGCCCGCGTGGTTCGGCGTGCAGAAGGGCGAGATCGAGAATCCTCCCGTCGACCCCTCGGAGAAGGTGTTCAAGTCCGAGATCGAGGCGGTGCGCCGCTCGAGCGCGTTCATGCAGCGGGCGGAGCCGCTCCTGCACACGGTGAGCTGGGTCATTGGCGTGACGGTGACGGTCTCCCTCGCGTTCACGGTGATGCGCCAGGCGCGCGGGCAGACGGGCCGCTGGGCGTGGGTCCTCGGCGTCCTCGGCTCGTGGCTCGGCGGGCGCGACGGGCTCGCGGCGTTCACCGCGTTCGCCGAGTGGGCCGTGCTCACGTCGGTGGTGCTCGGAGCGCTCGCCGTGCTCACGGTCGCGATCGCGAACTCGGCCACGACCGGCGCGAGCCGCCCGCTCGGCCTCCTGTGGGACCTCATGGCGTGGCTCCCGCGCGCCGCACACCCGTTCGGCCCCGCGTGCTTCTCCGAGCGGGCCGTCCCCGAGCTCGCCGACCGCATGATCCGCTGGCTCGAGCCCGACGGCGCGCCCGCCCCCACCCGCCGCGTGCTGCTCGCGACGCACAGCCTCGGGACCGTGCTCGGCGTCGCCTCGCTGTTCCACCTCGCGGCCCTCGGCCGAGCGGACCTCCTCAACCGCGTGCGGCTGCTCACGTTCGGGATGCAGCTGCGTCCCTACTTCGGCCGGTTCTTCCCGGAGCTGTTCGGGCCCGAGGTGCTCGGTACGCCCGGGGTGGCGGCGCCGTCGTTCTGGACCGCCGACCCCTGGAAGGGCAAGGATCTCCACGACGCACCCTCGCCGTCCCGGGAGCGCACGGCGGCTTCGGTCGCGCAGGCCGCGGCGCACAGGGGCGACTCCTCGCGCTCCGTAGCCGGCACGCCCCTGACGGAGCTGCTCAATATCCCCGAGGGGACGTTCGCGATCGCGCCGCGGCCCCAGCCCGTGTGGATCAACCTGTGGCGGCGCACGGACTACCTGGGCTTCCCCGGGTATTCGTACTCCGCCACGCCCAACAACCTGGACCGCGTGACGCTCGAGATGGAGCCGGACTCGTACATGGCGCGCGTCGCGACCCACGACAACTACTTCATGACCCTCGCGTACCTCGAGGCCCGCGACGACCTCCTCGTCGGCTGGTAGCCGTCCGGGGGTCACCTCCCGTGGGTGCGAGGCCGTCCGGGGGTCACCTCCCGTGGGTGTGGTCGGCTATCGTGTGCCCGTGACCCACAGTGATCCCGCCGCGTTCCCGCCCGACTTCTCCGCCGCCGTCGGCCGCCTCGCCGAGCTCACCGATCGGTTCGCCACCGCGGCGGAGCGCGTCGAGCGGTGGGACGCGCCCGTCCCCACGTGCCCGGGCTGGAGTGCCCGCGAGCT
>NZ_JBKZWT010000124.1:0-9850 GCF_047759905.1 Sinomonas sp. G460-2
GCCACCGACAGCCACGCAACGACCTCGGGTCGTGCCGCGAGGAGCATCCCGAGGCCGGCCGCGACGATCGCGGTGTGCGCGACGTAGCCCGTGCACAGCCCCGCCACCGACGGCACCGGCGAACCGCTGCGGAGCCCGGCGGCGATCGTGTACGCCCAGTCGGCGCCAGGCGTGAGGGAGAGCGTGAGGGCCACGGCGGCGAAGCCCAAGAGCGGCGCGAAATCCATGCCGCAAGAGTAGACATTTTCCTGCAAGAGGTGCTCACCACTTATCTCCAGTCACGCAAGAATCGGAGTAGATTCTTGCCGTGATCGACAAGTTGGATCGAAGTATCTTGCGCATCCTCCAGAACGACGGCCGCATCACGGCCACGGCGCTCGCCAACGACGTGGGGCTCACGCTCGCGCCCTGTCATCGGCGGCTCAAGGATCTCGAGGCGGACGGGGTCATTCGCGGGTACCGCGCCGAGATCGACGCGGCGAAGGTGGGCCTCGGCTTCGGGACGATGGTCTTCGCGACGCTCCGCGAGACTTCCCGCGAGGCGATCCGGGCGTTTGAGGAGGCGGTCGTCGCCGAGCCCCAGGTCGTCGAGGCCTATCGGCTGTTCGGCGACCCCGACTACCTCCTCAAGTGCGTCGCCGCGGACCTCCTGGGCTATCAACGGCTCTACGACGAACGCCTCGCGGCGCTCCCCGGCCTCGCCAAGCTCACCTCGACGATCGTCATGCGCGATCTCAAGGGCGCGGGCGGCCTCCCGCTCTAGCGGCAGCACCGCCCCAAAAGGCGGACGACGCCGGCACTCGGGTGCGTGCCGACGTCGTCGTTTGCTTGGCGAGCCTCGGGTGCTTGGTGAGACTAGAGGACGTCGCTCAGGAAGCGCTGGAGGCGATCGGTGCGCGGATCGTCGAAGATCTGCCCGGGCGCGCCGCTCTCCACCACGACGCCGCCGTCCATGAACGTCACGGAGTCCGAGACGTTGCGCGAGAAGCCCATCTCGTGGGTCACGACGACCATGGTCATGCCGCTCTTCGCGAGGTCCGCCATGAGCGCGAGGATGCCCTTGACGAGCTCCGGATCGAGCGCCGACGTGGCCTCGTCGAAGAACATGACCTCGGGCTTCATGGCGAGAGCGCGGGCGATCGCGACGCGCTGCTGCTGGCCACCCGAGAGGGTCGCGGGGCGCACGTCGGCCTTGTGCTTGAGGCCCACCAGGTCGAGCTGCTCGAGCGCTTCGGCCCGCGCCTGCTCCTTGGGCAGCCCGCGCAGCTTCCGCAGCGCGAAGGCGACGTTCTCGCCGACGCTCTTGTGCGGAAAGAGGTTGAACTGCTGGAAGACCATGCCGATGCGGCGGCGCAGCTCGTCGGGGTTGTCCTTCAGGACCGACTTGCCGTCGAGGAGGATGTCGCCCTGATCAGGTTCGATGAGGCGGTTCATGACCCGCAGGAGCGTCGACTTGCCCGAGCCCGAGGGGCCGATGACCGACGCCGTGGTGCCGGCCTGGACCTGCAGATCGATCCCGCGGAGCACCTTGTTGCTCCCAAACGCGAGATGGATTCCGCGGGCTTCGAGGGATCCAGAGGTGAACTGGCTCATCCGTTTGCTCCCTTCCCGACGAGCGCGGCGGCCGCGTCCGGCTCTTGCTTCTCGCCGCGGCTCTGGGCGCGGCCGGTGCGCAGGCGGGCGTCGATGTAGTTCACAAGGTGGGTAAGAGGCACCGTCAGTGCGAGGTAGAAGATCGCGGCCGCCACGAGCCCCGACAGATTGCCGCTCTGGGCAGCCTTGTCCTGGCCGATCTGGAACAGCTCGCGTTCCGAGGCCACAACCCCGAGCGTGAAGACGAGCGACGAATCCTTGATGAGCGCGATGAACTGGTTCACGAGCGCCGGAAGGACCCGACGCACGCCCTGCGGGACGACGATGAGCCGCATCGAGGGGCCGTACCCGAAGCCGAGCGCGCGCGCAGCCTCGAGCTGGCCCTTCTCGACGCTTTGGATGCCCGAGCGGAAGATCTCGCCGATATAGGCCGCCGAAATGAGCGAGAGCGCGGCGACCCCCATGGGGTACGGGCTCGTGACGCCGATCAGCTCGCGAAAGGCCGGGCCGAAGCCGAGGCCGATCGCGAGGATGGTCAGGATCGCCGGGAGTCCACGGAACACGTCCGTGTACCCCCGGGCGATCCACCGCGCCACAGGATTCCGGGAGATGCCCATCAAGGCGAGGACCAGTCCGAGCACCGTGCCGATGATCGCGGACGAGACCGCGAGCACGAGGGTGTTGGGGAGTCCGACCGTGAACATGGCCGGCAGGATCTCGCCGATGACCTTCCAGTCGAAGAACGTCGAGCCGAGGTTGTTCAGGTAATCCATGTGGCGCCTATCTCTTGGCTACTTGGCCGCGGTGACCTGGACGGCCTTGCTGCCCGGCTTCCAGCCCTCGGGCGTCTGCTCCTTGAGCGTCGGGCGGTCCGGGTACCACTGCGCGGTGAGCTTGGCCCACGTCCCGTCGGCGATCACGGCGTCGAGCGCGGAGTTGAGCGCGTCGGTGAGCGGCTGGTTGTCCTTCGCGACTGCGTAGGCCGTGAAGTTCTGCGTGTTGACCTTCTTCTGCGCGATGACGGTGCCGTCGCCCTGCTTGACCTGGCCCTCCGCCTGCTGCGACGGGGCGACCCACGTGTCGACCTGGCCGCTCTTCACGTTCTGGTAGACCGTGTTGTAGTCCGGGAACCGGACCGGCTCGAGCTTGAGCGTGTTCGTCACGAAGTCGTCCTGGACGGTGCCCTGGACCACGCCGATGCGCACGCCCTGCTTGAGGTCGTCGAAGGTCTTCACCTTCGCGCCATCCTTGGTCACGATCGCCATGTAGCCGTAGTCGTAGCCGTTCGTGAAGCCGACCGTTTCGCGGCGCGCATCGGTCGTCGAGATCGAGGAGGAGCCCATGTCGAACTGCTTCGTCTTGACCTGCGCGAGGAGGCTCTGGAACTTCGTCGACACGAACTCGACCTTGAGCCCGAGCTTGGCAGCCATGGCCTTGAGGAGCTCGTTGTCGTAGCCGGTGAACTGGCCGGTGTTGTTGTCGAGGTAGATGTTCGGGGGCGCGTCGGAGAGCGTGCCGACCTTGATCGTGCCGGGCGTGATGAGGCCGAGCTTCGACTTGTCGATCTTGTCGAGCGCGGTCACCGAGGCGGTCGTGTACTTGTCGGTGGACTGCTGGTCCGCGCCTTTGAGGGCGTCGGTCGGCGTGCCGGACGACGTCGCGCCCCCGCCGCACGCGGCCAGGGTCAGCGCGAGGACGGCCGCGACGGGCGCGGCGGCGAGCCACTTGGGTGCCTTGAACTTCATGAGCCTTCGCTTTCGTGATGTGAACGCAGGACGCGACGCAGGGACGTGCGGTCGGCACGTTCCGGAGGCGTCGGGGCTGCACACCATTATGTGCGGGCGCTGTGAAACATTCTTTCTCAGAACACATTCCGCAATATGCCGGGAACGTCCGAAGAATGTTCGGAATCTCGGCGGCGCGTCGACGACCACGGAAGGCGACCCGGTCGCCGTCGTGAATTCCTGCGAGCGCCAGACGATGCCGGGGCAATGAAATCCGGCTGTGAGATGTGTCTCAGATGCCGGATTCCCGCGAGCTCGTCAGTGTATGCGCGGGGTTTAGAAGCCGCCGCGGCTCGCGTCGACCGGGGCGAGGACGGGCCATTCGCCCTCGACGACCGCGGCGGGCTTGGTGCGGCGGAGGTAGGCCTGGAAGTCAGCCGCCTGCTCGAGCGACCAGTCCACTTGGCTTCGGTGCAGTGCCGCAGCCGGCTTGTTGATCTCGGGGAACCTGACCGCCATGGCGTCCAGGAGCTGCGCGGCGGCGAGGGCGTCTGCCGCGGATGTGTGCGCCTCGTCCAGAATCACGCCGTACTGCTCGCACAGGGCGCCGAGCGTGCGCTTGCCCTTGCGGTACCGCTCGACCTGCTTGTTGATGACGTACGGGTCGAGGACCGGGAAGCGCGAGAGCTGGGGGAGTCCGTGGCGGGCACACTCGGCGGCCATGACCGTGAAGTCGTAGGCGGCATTGAAGGCGACGACGGGCACACCCGCGTCGAACAGCCTCTGCAGGACCGCGGCGACCTCTCTGACCACCTCGGCGGCCGGGCGCCCCTCGGCGCGGGCGCGCTCGGTGGTGACGCCGTGGACCTCTGCCGCCTCGGCCGGGATCTCTACCCCAGGGTCGGCGAGCCACTCGTGCTCCTCCTCGACCGCTCCGTCGGACGCGAGGACCACGATGCTCGCGGTCACGATCCGTGCCGAGCGAGAATTGCGGCCCGTCGTTTCGAGGTCGAACGCTGCTCTCGAGTTGCTGCTCCAGGTCATGCCTCACACGCTAAATGGGGAGTCCGACATTCCTGGGGGAGGCTCGCCGGGGCCTGCCCAGGTGACGTGCGGCGCCGTCGTCGGCGGTTCCGGCTAGGTTGGTGATGTCGACCACGAAGGGATGAGAAATGCCTGAGGACACGTCTTTGGCAGTGGTGAGCGGGGCGTCGTCGGGGATTGGACAGGCGACAGCGCGAACCCTCGCGGTACGAGGCTGGCACGTGCTCGGCGGCGTCCGCCGCGAGGCCGACGGCGCGGGGCTCGCCGCGGACGGGATCGAGCCGGTCCTGCTGGACGTCACCGATCCGGCGCACATCGCGAGGCTCGCCGAGCGCGTCGAACGGGACCCAGAGGGCAGGAGGCTCGGCGCCCTCGTCAACAATGCGGGCACCGCGATCAACGCGCCCGTCGAGGCCATCCCGTTGGCCGAGTGGCGCCGCCAGTTCGATGTGAACTTCTTCGGCCACGTCGCCATGACCCAGGCGCTCCTGCCCTCGCTCCTGAAGGCTCGCGGCAGGATCGTGAACGTCAGCTCGATCGGCGGCCGCGTCGCAGGGCCCCTGTTCGGCGCCTACGCCGCGTCCAAATTTGCTCTCGAGGCCATGAGCGACTCGCTGCGCCGCGAGGTCGGCCGGCTCGGGGTGCGCGTGATCGTCGTCGAGCCCGGCGCGATCGCCACCCCGATCTGGGCGAAGGGCGAGGCGACGGCGAGCGGCCTGGTTGACTCCATGTCCGAGGAGCAGCGGCGCCGCTACGCCGACGTAATCGCGGCAGGCCTCAAGCAGGCCGAGTCGCTCGCTCGCAGCGGCATCGCACCCTCGGTCGTCGCCGAGACCATCGCGAAGGCGCTCGAGTCACCCAAGCCGCGCCCGCGCTATCTCGTGGGCCGCGATGCGAAGGTCACCGCAGCGGTGGCCCGGTGGCTTCCCACCGACCAGTTCGACCGGCTCGTCGCCCGGAGTCTCGGCCTCCCCGCGACCGAGGCGCGGGGCGCAGCCTCCGGCTGATCCTGGCCCGCTGACCCGGGCCCTTCTGATCCTGGCCCGCTGACCCTGGCCCGGCGCCTCACCCGCACGCCTCACGGGCAGCGCGGGGTCCGCGGCCTAGGCTGGGATGCATGCGGGATGAGTTCGTCGAGGCGGTTCTGTCGGTCGTCGAGCTCGTCCCTCCGGGGTGCGTTCTCGCCTACGGCGACGTGGCGGAGCTCCTTGGCGCCGGCGGCCCGCGGCAGGTCGGATCGGTCATGTCGCACCATGGCGGCCACGTTCCGTGGTGGAGGGTCATCAAGGCGAGCGGCGGCCCGCTCGAGGGGCATGAGCGAGAGGCGCTGGCGCATTATCTCGAGGAGGGCACGCCCTTGCGCGGGAAGCCCGGCGAGGGTGCCTGGAGAGTCGACATGCCGCGCGCCAGATGGGCGCCCGACGACGGCGAACTCGACGCCGTCGACGTCGTCGCCGAGGCGCTGTGGGAGAGGCGCCATGGGCCGCGCGCAAAAATGTCGGACCCCGGTGATGGGATGCATCCGTGACCGTTTCCGCCGCGCCGACCCATCCCGGAGTCGCCGCTCCCGCGCTGCGCCTCCTGCCACCGGTTCCGAGCTCGCTGTCGGGGGGCTGGCGGCCCTCGCCCGACCAGCGGCCGGTCCTTGACCTCCCTCAGGGCATCGGCCCTGTCCTCGTATGGGGCGCGCCCGGGACGGGGAAGAGCACTCTCCTCGTCGAGGCCGCGGCAGTGCGCGTAGAGCGCGACGGCGTCGACCCGGCGCGCGTCCTCCTCCTCGCTCCGTCCCGGGCCGCGTCCGCGCGCCTGCGGGATGGCTTCACCGCGCGCCTTGACCGGAGCTTGAGCGCGCCGCCCGCGCGGACCTGGCAGTCGTACGCGTTCGACCTCATCCGGCGCGCACGGGCCGAGGGCCGCCTCGACTGGCTTCCGCGGACGCCGCGACTGCTCTCGGGCGCGGAGCAAGACCTCATCGTCAAGGAGCTCCTCGAGGGACACCGAGCCATGGGCCGCGGCCCGGCGTGGCCGCGCGGGCTCGACACGGCCCTGGCGACGCGAGGTTTCCGGCAGGAGGTCCGCGAGCTCTTCGACCGGGTCACCGAGTACGGCACGACGGCGCGAGAGCTCGCCGAGCTCGGGCGGCGGACCGAGCGGCCCGAGTGGGTGGCGGCCGCGGCGCTCTACCGCGAGTACCGTGACGTCCTGGAGCTCCGGATGCCGGAGGCGTTCGATCCCGCGGGCATCATCACGGCGGCCCGCCAGATCCTTCTCGACGACCCGGCGTTGCTCGACGCCGAGCGCGCGCGGCTCGAACTCCTCGTCGTCGACGACGTCCAGGAGGCCAATCCCGCAGTGCTCGAGCTCCTGTCGGTCCTCGGGCGCGGTCGCGACGTGATCGCTTCCGCAGCTCCCGACGTCGTGGTCCAGGGCTTCCGTGGCGCGCGTCCCGAGCTCGTCGCCCGGCTCGGGGACCTGCTGGGCGGCCTCACCGAATACTCGCTCGCGACCTCCCACCGCATGCCGCCGGCCGTGGCGGAGGCATGGCGGAACGTCGCCGAGCGCATCTCGGCCGTGCCCGGGGGGCAGGCGGCGCGGCAGCTCGAGCACGAGACCCTCGTGGACCCGTCGAGTTCCGTTGAGGCCCACGTGCTCCACTCGCCGATGCACGAGCTGCGCTACCTCGCTCATCGCCTCCAGGATGCCCACCTCCTGGGCGGGATCGGCTACGGCGACATGGCCGTCATGGTGCGGTCCGGGGCGAAGCTCGCCCAGACTCAGCGCTTCCTCGCGTCGCAAGGGGTCCCGGTCAAGGTTCCGGTCGCGGAGACCGCCGTCCGGGACGAGGCCGCGGTCCGCCCTCTCCTCACCGCCTATCGCATTGTCCTCGACTCGAGCGAGCTCACCCCCGAGACCGCCGTCGAGCTCTTGGGCTCGCGCATCGGCGGCGCCTCTGCCCTTGAGCTGCGCCGGCTGCGGCAGTCGTTGCGTCAGCTCGAGCTGTCGGCTGGGCGTGGCCGGGCGAGTGATGCGCTTCTCGTCGAGTCACTCGAGGATCCCGGGGCGCTCGCCGAGCTCGGCACGGAGGCGCAGGCGGCCCGTCGAGTGGCGCGCATGCTCGAGCGCGGATGCTCGGCTGCCGCTGAGCCGGGGGCGACGGCGGAGACGGTCCTGTGGGCGCTGTGGGACGCCGCGGGACTGTCGAAGCGGTGGTATGGCCTCGCGCTCGGCGGTGGGCCCATTGGCCTCCGGGCCGACCGCGATCTCGACGCTCTCATGGCCCTCTTCCACACCGCCGAACGCTACGTCGACCGGCTGCCCGGGGCCTCGCCGGGCCAGTTTCTCGACTATCTGCTCGAGCAGGAGATCCCGATGGACACGCTCGCGCCGCGCGCCCAGGCGGAGTCCGCCGTCGAGCTTCTCACGCCGGCAAGCGCCGCCGGCCGCGAATTCGAGCTCGTGTTCGTCGCGGGGCTCCAAGACGGCGTGTGGCCCAACAATCGGCTGCGCGGCGAGCTGCTCGGGAGCACCATGTTCACCGACTGCCTCGAGATCGGCGCGGTCGACGCGATGCTCGTGAGTCCTCGGGCACGCCTCAAGGACATCCGCTACGACGAGCTGCGCATGTTCTCCGCGGTCGTTTCGCGGACGCGCGGGAGGCTCGTGTGCACGGGCGTCCGTTCCGAGGATGACGTGCCGTCCGCGTTCCTCGACCTCGTCGATCCGTTGCCCGAGGGCACGGCCGTCCGGCCGTACACCGAGGTCCCGCGGACTCTCGGGCTCAGGCCCCTCGTCGCTGAGCTCCGGCAGGCGGCCGAGGACGGCGGGCGCGACGCCGAGGCGGCCGTCGAGCTCCTCGCGCGGCTCGTGCGGGCCGAGGCCCCCGGGGCACACCCGGAGGACTGGTACGGCCTCGCGCCCCTCACCAGCACCGGACCCGTCGTGCCGCCCGAGCAGACCGTGTACGTCTCGCCCTCGCGGGTCGAGACCGCCGTCAAGAACCCGCTCGACTGGTTCGTTTCGGCGGCCGGCGGGGAGGCCGCGACCGACTTCGCGCGGAGCCTCGGCACCCTCGTGCATGCGATCGCCCAGGAGAAGCCGCGGGGCACTGCGGAGGAGCTCCTCGGTGAACTCGAACGGAGGTGGCCGAGCCTCGGTCAGCCCGACACGTGGGAGGGCCGGCGCGAACATGAGCGGGCCACGGCCATGCTGGGCAAGCTCGCCCAGTATGTCCGCGGAACGCGGCGAGAGCTCGTCGGTGTCGAGGCGGATTTCGAGGCGAACCTGGACGGCATCGGCTTGGGGGAGATCGCGCGGCGAACCGTGATCCGTGGCCAGGTCGACCGCCTCGAACGCGACGCCGACGGGCGCCTCGTGGTCGTGGACCTCAAGACGGGCAAGAGCAAGCCGAGGTCAGCCGACGTTCCGCGTCACGGGCAGCTCGCCGCCTATCAGGTGGCCATCGCGGCGGGAGCCTTCGCGGCCGGCGCCTTCGCGGAGGCTTCCACCGAAGTCCCCGCCTCTCAGGACGTCCAACCAGGACAGCCCGCCAGCCGGTACGTGCCCGGGGGAGCGGAACTCGTGCAGCTCGGCGATGCCGCGAAGAACGTGACGGTGCAGCAGCAGCCAGCGCTCGAGGACGCCGCTTGGGCGTTCGATCTCGTTGAGCGCGCGGCGGCGGCCATGTCAGGGCACGAATTCGAGGCGCGGCACGAGCCCGGCGCAGGCTTCGCGGGCGGCTGCAGGCTCCCGGACATCTGCCCGTTGTGCTCGCGTGGACGGCAGGTGACGGAATGACGATCGATTTCGACAACGCGCTCGACGCGCCGGCCGGCCCGGCCGAGGGCGGGCTCCCCGCGCCGCGATTCACGCCCGAGGCTCTCGCCGAGCTGCTTGGCCAGCACCGCCCGACGGCGCAGCAGTCCGAGATCATCTCGTCGCCGCTCGCGCCGCGGCTCGTCGTGGCCGGCGCGGGATCCGGCAAGACGGCCACGATGGCTGAACGCGTCGTGTGGCTCGTGGCCAACGGCTGGGTCCGCCCGGACGAAATCCTCGGCGTGACGTTCACCCGGAAGGCCGCGGGAGAGCTGTCGGCGCGGATCCGGGCTCAGCTCGCGAAGCTCACGCGCGCGGCCCGGAAGCACGGACTCGACCTTGCCGAGGGCGTCCTGGACCCTGAGGCAATGGACCCCACGGTCTCGACGTATCACTCGTTCGCCAACGCGATCGTCCAAGACCACGGGCTCCGGATCGGCGTCGAGCGGGACGCCGTGCTGCTTGGCGCGGCGCAGTCTTGGCAGCTCGCCGCGACCGTTGTCGAGGCTTACGACGGCGAGATTTGGCAGGGCTTCCCGGCCAAGAGCACGCTCGTGGGCGCCGTCATGATGCTCGCGTCTGAATGTGCCGAGCACCTTCAGGACCCCGTCGACGTCGGAACGTGGCTCGCCACGGAGGAAAGCCGGCTCGCAGCCCTTCCGCTCGTTGCGGGCAAC
>NZ_JBKZWT010000125.1:0-9687 GCF_047759905.1 Sinomonas sp. G460-2
CCCATTATCGTAGGCTGGTTACCGTGCCTGAGCTGACGCATGACCTGGCCCTCGACCCTTCCCTCGACGACGCCGCGCTCGCGGCCGCCCTCGTGCGCAACGCCGGGGGCCTCGCCCTCCGGATGCGCCGCGAGGGGCTGTCCGCGGAGCGGAAGACCTCCGTCTCCGACATCGTCACGGCCGCCGACAAGGCCGCCGAGGCCTACGTCGTCGCGCAGTTGGGGCGTTGCCGCCCCGACGACGGCGTGTTCGGCGAGGAGGGCGCATCCGTGCCCTCGGCCTCCGGCCGCACGTGGGTCATCGACCCCGTGGACGGCACCTTCAACTTCTTCTCGGGCTCGCGCTACTGGTGCTCCGCGATCGCGCTGCGCGGCGAGGCGAGCACGAGCGAGACCGACCCCGAGGTCCAGCTCGGCGCGATCTACCAGCCGCAGGAGGACAAGCTGTGGGTCGGCGGGGACGGTACGCCGTCGACGCTCAACGGCGAGCCGCTCGCGGGCCCCGACGACGCGCGCCTCGGACTGCTCGGCACGGCGACCTCGATCCAGCCCAAGTGGCTCGAGCAGCCGCTCTCGGCGATGCCGTGGCACAACGCCGCCGTGAAGGCCGCCTCGATCCGGATCCTCGGCTCGGGCTCGTGCGATCTGGCCCGCGTCGCAGAGGGCGAGATCGGCGCGTGGTTCCAGCATTCATGCCCCCAATGGGACTGGCTGCCCGGCAAGGCGATCGTCCGCGGGGCGGGCGGGACCACGGGCACGGTGGTGGTCAACGGCCTCACGTGGTTTGCCGCGGGCGGAACGACGGCGGTCGGCGAGATCCTCGACGCGCTCGCCGAGGTCCAGTTCGCCTGACTCGGGGAGCCCTTGACCTGCACTTCGCGCGGTGCTGTGCTGGAGTGACCCCGGAGGCGAAGGCTAAGGAGGGAGCACGATGGTCAGCGTAGAAGGCCAGGATCCGGTCCACGCCCTCACCGAGGAAGAGGACCCGTCGCTGGACTACTCGGTAGAGCCCGACATGCCCATCTGGGACGAGGAAGACGGCCTGATCGACAGCGAGGAGGTCGTGGTCGTCGAGGCGGACGAGGCCGACGTTGTCGAGCAGCATCGGAGCGCCGAAGCCTAGCCGGCGGCCCAGAGCGGCCACACGGCGCCGGGCATTGCCCGGCTCCGGCGGTTCGCGGGAAAATTGACCCAGGCAATGCCCGGCACGAAGTCATTGGACGGGGCCCGGCGGCCCTGGTGCTCGCGCTCGTGGCACTGCCGCGGAAAGCGAGGTCGCTGTGTTCGAGTACTTCACTGAAGCTCATGAGCTCTTCGTCTATCGGCTGGGGATCGCCCGCGGTACGAGCCGCCGCAACATCGTGACGCTTGGCACGCTCGAGCAACATGCTCAGCGCCGCGAGGTCAACGCCCTCATGCGGGATCTTCAGGAGGCGGCGCGCTCCCACGCGGCCGTCCTGGAGGACATCTTCGCCGACTTGGAGCGCAACGTCGCGGTGCCCGCGGGCCACACCGCGGACGGCCTCGACCACGAGGCGCACGTCGTGCTGCGCAAGACGGACAACTCGATCATGGACCTGGCCGTCCTGCCTCTCGCACTCGAGGTCGTGTACGGCGCGCTCGCCGCCTACGAGCCCCTCGCGTACTACGCGCGGGATTGGCTCGACGAGGGCATCGCGTCCCGGCTCGAGAAGATCCTCGTGGACCTGCTGTCCGCGCGGAACCGCGTGCTCGATCTGACGCGCGAGGTGTTTGCGAGCAGCGAGACGGTCGAGGCGACCACGGACTGATGTGACGGAGGGGCGAGAGGAGGAAACCATGAGTGAATCGACGACCGACGGCGAGCCGCGGGTCGAGAACCCGGACGGTGGACGCGAGCCGATCCAACCGGCGGACGGGGCGCCGCGGCACACCGGGCAGGAGCCCGGCGCGCCGCACTCGAAGGTGGGCCATTTCATGCGGACCATGGGCCATCTCCGCAGCGTCTACGGGCCGGCCGCGCACCGCGATCCACGCGAGGCCGAGGCGCACGGGCACAATCCCGAGGACGTCAAGGAGTTCGAGGAGCTCGAAGGCATCGACGTCAAGACTGACTCGGAGGGCCACCACTACGGCGTGCGCAAGGAGCCTCCCGCCGAATAGGGCGGCGCGGGCGCGGTGGGGCTCGGGTGTCTGGGTGAGTCGAATCTGCGGTGCGCCGGAGTGTCGAGGGCGAGTCGAATCTGCGGTGCGCCGGAGTGTCGGGGTGACGTCTTAAAATAGACCTCATCATGGAAATGCTCTTCGACCCGTACGCTGACCTGCCCAAGCCCGGCACGCCCGGGGGCGCGGAAGAGCCGGAAGGCGGCGACGAGAGTCACGGCGCGCCCCCGGATCGCGGAGGCATGGCGCCTCCCGCGTGGGTCTCGAGCGATCCCGAAGCCGCCGCGCAGTCTTTCGTGCCGCCGTCGGCCATTCAGCCCTCGGCGGAAGCCGAGCAGCTCCTCGACGGGCTCAACCCGCAACAGCGCGAGGCGGTGATCCACGCGGGGAGCCCGCTGCTCATCGTCGCCGGCGCGGGCTCCGGCAAGACCCGCGTGCTCTCGCACCGCATCGCGTACCTCATCGCGACCCGGCGCGCGCACCACGGCGAGATCCTCGCGATCACGTTCACGAACAAGGCCGCCGCGGAGATGCGGGAGCGCATCGAAGGCCTGGTGGGCGAGCGCGCCAAGCGCATGTGGATCTCGACGTTCCACTCCTCGTGCGTGCGGATCCTGCGGCGCGAGGCCTCCTCCGTGGGCCTCAATTCGAACTTCTCGATCTACGATTCGGCTGACTCGCTCAGGCTCATCACGCTCGTCCACAAGGGGCTCGAGCTGGACCCGAAGCGCGTGGCGCCGAAGGCCGTGCAGCACAAGATCTCCGCGCTCAAGAACGAGCTCATCGACGCGGACGACTTCGCGTCGCGGGCCAACATGAGCGATCCGTTCGAGGCTGGCGTCGCGGAGGTCTACAAGGGGTACGCGGAGCGGCTGCGGCAGTCGAACGCGATGGACTTCGACGACCTCATCGCGCAGACCGTCTACATGTTCCGGGCGTTCCCGGCAATTGCGGACGGCTACCGGCGCCGCTTCCGGCATGTCCTTGTGGACGAGTACCAGGACACGAACCACGCGCAGTACGCGCTCGTGCGGGAGCTCGTGGGGGAGGGCCCTGCGGCATCGGAGCTCACCGTGGTCGGCGACTCCGACCAGTCGATCTACGCGTTCCGCGGCGCGGACATCCGCAACATCGTCGAGTTCGAGAAGGACTACCCGGAAGCCCGGACCATCAAGCTCGAGCAGAACTACCGCTCGACCCAGACCATCCTCTCGGCGGCCAACGCGGTCATCTCGCGCAACCCCAACCGGCCCGAGAAGACTCTCTGGACGGCAGAGGGCAACGGCGAGAAGATCATCGGCTACGCGGCCGAGAACGAGCACGAGGAGGCCCGCTTCATCGCGGGCGAGATCGACCGGCTCGTCGACTCGGGGGACTACCGCCCGGGCGACGTGGCGGTGTTCTACCGCACGAATGCGCAGTCCCGGAGCCTCGAGGAAATCCTCATGCGCGTGGGGCTGCCGTACAAGGTCGTGGGCGGCACGCGCTTCTACGAGCGCAAGGAGATCAAAGACGCGCTCGCCTACCTGCGCGTGCTCGTCAACCCGGACGACGACGTCAACCTCCGCCGCGTGATCAACGAGCCCAAGCGCGGGATCGGGGACCGCGCGGAGGGCGCGATCGCCGCGCTCGCCGAGCGGGACCGCACCTCGTTCATGGCCGCGATGCGCCGAGCCGACGAGGCCCCGGCGATGGCGACCCGTTCGGTCAACGCGGTCAAGGGCTTTGTGAAGCTCCTCGACGATCTCGCCGTCGTCGCAGCGGGCTCGGGGGCAGTGGCCGCGCTCGAGGCGGTCCTCGAGCAGACCGGCTACCTCGCCGCGCTCCGGAACTCGACGGACCCCCAGGACGAGTCGCGCGTCGAGAACCTCGCCGAGCTCGTCGCCGTCGTGCGCGAATACGAGCGCGACAATCCGGAGGGCTCGCTCTCGGAGTTCCTCGAGCAGGTCTCGCTCGTCGCGGACGCGGACCAGATCCCCGACGCGCCGGGCGCCACGGCCGCCGAGGTCGAGGCGGCCGTCGCGGAGGCGAAGCGGCAGGGCGTCGTCACGCTCATGACCCTGCACACGGCGAAGGGGCTCGAGTTCCCGATCGTGTTCCTCACCGGCATGGAGCACGGCGTGTTCCCGCACCGGCGTTCCGCGACCGATCCCGAGGAACTCGCCGAGGAGCGGCGCCTCGCGTACGTGGGCCTCACCCGGGCCCGCGAGCGGCTCTACCTCACGCGCTCGGAGGTCCGGAGCCTGTGGGGCCAGAGCGAGTACTACCCCGCGAGCCAGTTCCTCGGCGAGGTGCCGGCCGAACTCATCGATTGGAAGCGCGAGGGCTCGGCGCGGCCGCCCGCGGTGGGGACGGCGGGGGACCGCTCCTCGTCGCGATTCTCGGGCTCCTACTGGGGCTCGGGGGCGAGCCGCAACGCGCAGTTCGACGCGATCTCCTCGCCGCCCGCGTCCGTGCGCGCCAATCGCGTGCAGCCGCAGAAGGAGGTCATCTCCGTCTCGGTCGGAGACAGGGTCAACCACACGGCGTTCGGCGACGGGACCGTCATCGGCGTCGAGGGCTCGGGAGACAAGACGGTCGCGAAGGTGACGTTCTCGGTCGGGGAGAAGCGGCTCCTCCTGCGCTACGCGCCCCTGACGAAGGTGAGCTGACCGCTACTGAGGCCCGGATCCGGGGTCGCGTGCTGCAACGAGCGCAAGGGCTGAGGGGTCGTAGGCCGCAGCTAACTGCGCGACGAACGATTGCGGGAGGCTCGTGACCTCAAGAATGATGCGATTGTGCTCCGCATCCGGGAAGGTGGCCCACACGGTGACGCCGGCCTGGTTCTGGCGACCGATCGCCGAGTCCATGATGTGCTTGAGATAGCTGCGGCTGTGCCGCACTTCTTCGATCCTCACGGGAACACTTGCGCGGAACGAGGCCGCTTGCTCGCGCCCCGCGGCCGTGACGGCGGTCAGGACTACTTCGCCCCGTGATCTGTTGACCCACGGGAATGACAGGTCGTCGGGGTGGACGGCGCTCAGACGATCGGCCTGATCCAGGGCCCCGGCCAGGCTTTCTGAAATGGGGCCCGGAACCACGGGAGTCGTGTTTAGCACGACAATCGGCGGGTCACCTGGGGTTGGGCCGGCGATGGCGCACGCTGCGGAACCCGAGACTGCGGCGATACTCAGAACGAGCGTGGCGATCCTGGCGATCCTTCGCCTACCGTTCCTGGCCGTCATTGCTGCCCCCGCCAGAGGATTGTCATGACTTTTCCACAGCTTGGTCGTGGTCCTCGCCCGTGTCAACGGACCGATGGTCAATCACGAGCGTCCGGGTTCTGAACCGGTTCCACTGCGCTCGCGCCAGTCTCCCCGGTATCTAAACCAACATCCCCATCATTGCCGGCCTCGCAGGCGAGTGAGGCGCGTCATCCCGGGTGGGCGCCGTCGTCGCTCGCCCAAAGTTTGGGGAGATTGGAGGAGAAGCTGGGGACGCCGGCCCGGAAGTTGGGGAGGCCGGATTCCGCAGCGCAAAAGTGCGGATTCTACACGTTGTAGAGCTGTGCGGTTGGTCACGAAACCGGGCTCGGAGGGACGGTGCCCCCGGCGAGGGACTAGAGTTTCCCCTTGGAGCACTGGGCCCGCCGACGGGGGAGCTCCCGCTGGCGAACCACGGTGATCCGATGTCAGAACTACTTCGACGTAGAGGACACTGAACCGTGGACCTGTTTGAATATCAGGCGCGCGATCTGTTCGAGGCACACGGCGTGCCCGTGCTGGCCGGAATCGTTGCGCACACCCCTGAGGAAGCCAAGGCTGCTGCCGAGAAGATCGGCGGAGTGACCGTCGTCAAGGCGCAGGTCAAGGTCGGAGGCCGCGGCAAGGCCGGCGGCGTCAAGGTCGCGAAGTCCCCCGACGAGGCGTTCGCGCACGCGCAGAACATCCTCGGCATGGACATCAAGGGCCACACGGTCAAGAAGGTCATGGTCGCGGCCGGCGCGGACATCGCCGAGGAGTACTACTTCTCCGTGCTTCTGGACCGCTCGAACCGCAACTACCTCGCCATGTGCTCGGTTGAGGGCGGCATGGAGATCGAGCAGCTCGCCGTCGAGCGTCCCGAGGCGCTCGCGCGGATCGCGGTCGACCCGGGCACGGGCATCGACCAGGCCAAGGCCGCCGAGATCGCGGAGGCCGCGGGCTTCGCCCCCGAGCTTCGCGCAAAGGTCGCGAACGTCATCCTCAAGCTGTGGGACGTCTTCAAGGGCGAGGACGCCACGCTCGTCGAGGTCAACCCGCTGGTCAAGACCGGCTCCGGTGACCTGATCGCGCTCGACGGCAAGGTCTCGCTCGACGAGAATGCCGCGATCCGCCACAAGGAGCACGAGGAGCTCTCCGACAAGGACTCCGAGGACCCGCTCGAGGCCAAGGCCAAGGCCCTGGACCTCAACTACGTCAAGCTCGACGGCGAGGTCGGCATCATCGGCAACGGCGCGGGCCTGGTCATGTCGACGCTCGACGTCGTCGCGTACGCCGGCGAGGCGCACGGGAACGTCAAGCCGGCGAACTTCCTCGACATCGGCGGCGGCGCCTCGGCGGAGGTCATGGCGAACGGCCTCTCGATCATCCTCGGCGACCCGCAGGTCAAGAGCGTGTTCGTGAACGTCTTCGGTGGCATCACGGCGTGCGACGCCGTGGCCAACGGCATCGTGGGCGCCCTCACCAAGCTCGGCGACTCGGCGAACAAGCCGCTCGTGGTCCGCCTCGACGGCAACAACGTCGACGAGGGCCGCCGCATCCTCCACGAGGCCAACCACCCGCTGGTCACCCTCGCGGAGAACATGGACCAGGGCGCCGACAAGGCCGCCGAGCTCGCTTACGCTGCGAAGTAAGGGACGAAGAATCATGTCGATCTTCCTCAACAAGAACAACAAGGTCATCGTCCAGGGCATCACGGGCAGCGAGGGCTCCAAGCACACCGCCCGCATGCTCGCGGCCGGAACGAACGTGGTGGGCGGCGTGAACGCCCGCAAGGCCGGCACGACCGTCAAGCACGCCGACCAGCACGGGACCGAGATCGAGCTCCCCGTGTTCGCCTCGGTCAAGGAGGCCATGGCCGAGACCGGCGCCGACACGTCGATCGTGTTCGTCCCGCCGGCGTTCACGAAGGACGCCGTGGTCGAGGCGATCGAGGCCGAGATCGGCCTCGTCGTGGTCATCACCGAGGGCGTTCCGGTCCAGGACTCCGCCGAGTTCTGGGCGCTCGCGCAGTCCAAGAAGGACGTCGAGGGCCAGCAGATCACGCGCATCATCGGCCCGAACTGCCCCGGCATCATCACCCCGGGCGAGGCTCTCGTGGGCATCACCCCGGCGAACATCACCGGCAAGGGCGGCGTTGGCCTCGTCTCGAAGTCCGGCACGCTGACCTACCAGATGATGTACGAGCTCCGTGACCTCGGCTTCTCGACCGCGATCGGCATCGGCGGCGACCCCGTGATCGGCACCACGCACATCGACGCCCTCGCGGCGTTCGAGGCGGACCCCGAGACGAAGGCGATCGTCATGATCGGCGAGATCGGCGGCGACGCCGAGGAGCGCGCGGCCGAGTTCATCAAGAACAACGTCACGAAGCCCGTGGTCGGCTACGTGGCCGGCTTCACCGCGCCCGAGGGCAAGACGATGGGCCACGCCGGCGCCATCGTCTCCGGCTCCTCCGGCACGGCCCAGGCCAAGAAGGAGGCCCTCGAGGCTGCGGGCGTCAGGGTCGGCAAGACCCCGTCCGAGACCGCGCACCTCCTCCGCACGGTCTACCCGACGCACGAGCCGCAGTCGAACCTCTGAGTCGCTCACCTCCAACGGTCGACGGCGGCCGGTGCCTTCCGCGCGGAAGGTCACCGGCCGCCGTCGCCCGTTTGGGGGTCACGTCCCGTGGGTGCGCGTCCGTTTGGGGGTCACGTCGCGTGGGTGCGCGTCCGTTTGGGGGTCACGTCGCGTGGGTGCGCGTCCGTTTGGGGGTCACGTCCCGTGGGTGCGCGTCCGTTTGGGGGTCACGTCGCGTGGGTGTTACCCGCGGGAGCTGACCCTTGGATGGGTTTGGGCGGCAGCGCGGGCAGCGATCCGATCCGCGATGAAGTGCGCGTCCCGCCCAACGCCCCCCACGAGGTGCGAGTAGAAGCCCCGCTGGAAGAGCAGCCCGACGAAGAACAGGCCGGGCACGCCGCTCGCCGCGCCCTCGGTCTCGGCCGGATACCCGTCGTCGCCGACCCGGAGCGGGCGAACGAACGAATAGTCCGGGCGATAGCCCGTGCACCAGACGACGTTGGCGACGTCGAGGACGGTTCCGTCGTCGAGAAGCGGCAGGCCGTCCCTCGAGCCGACCGTGCGGGCCTGCGTCCGCCGGACGCCCGCGGCGTCGAGGTCGGCGCGTCGTGTGCGGACGAGCGGGGAGCCCCCGCCGCGGATTTTGGAACGCATCTTGCGGCCGATCGGGGTCCTGAGCGTGAATACCCGATTCGCCAAGAACCACATAATGGGCCCACCGATCCGCTCGTCCACGGGAATCTCGCCGTGGTGCCGGCCTGAAAGCCATGTCTCGTGCCCGGCCCGCGCGACCTCGAGGGCGATGTCTGCCCCTGACTGGCTCGCGCCCACGACGAGCACGGGACCCGGGAGAAGCTGGCCCGGCCGACGGTACCCGATCGAATGCAGCTGGCGAATGCCCGGGTCGAGCTCGGCTGCCACGCTGGGGATCTTGGGGATCGCGTCGCTGCCCATCGCGAGAACGACGTTGCTCGCCGTCAGCCGGCCCGCGCTCGTCTCGAGCACGAAACCGCCGCCCGAGTCGGAGTCCACTGACGTCACGCGGACGCCCGTGCGCACCGGAACGCCGATGAAGCTCGAGTACGTCTCGAGGTAGTCCGCGAGTTCCACCGCCGTGGGGTACGCCGTGCGGCGGCCGGGGTAGGGCAATCCGGGGAGCCCGTTGAAGCGGGCCTGGGTGAAGAGCCGGAGGGAATCGTAGCGCTCGCGCCACTGGTCGCCGATCCGCTCGCGCTCGTCGAGGACGACGCATCCCCGGCCAGCTTGGGCCAACCAATACGCGGTCGCGAGTCCGGCCTGCCCGCCCCCGACAACGACCGTTTCGACGTGCTCGCCGCCGCCGGCCTCGGCGCCCCGCGCGAGGGGCTCGATGCTGGTCATGATGCCCTCCTGAACCAAGGGCCCGCCGTCCGGGCCACTGATTCGACGGTACGGCGGGTGGGTGGGCGGCCGCGTCGGGCGGATCATGCAAATCGCCGCGGGCGGGAGTGGGTCATTCTGTGCAGCCCTAACGGTCAGGGGCGCTCGAGGAGGCCGTGGTCGTATGCGTAGGCCGTCGCGGCGGCACGTGAGGCGATCCCGAGCTTCGCGTAGATGTTCGCGAGATGGCGCGCCACGGTCTTCTCGCTCAGTACGAGTTCCTGGGCCACGGCCCTGTTGGTGAGCCCCTTGGCCACGAGCCGCACCACGTCCAGTTCGCGCGAGGTGAGAGGCCCGGACGACGGCGCGTGGCCGGGGAGCGCCGC
>NZ_JBKZWT010000126.1:0-9624 GCF_047759905.1 Sinomonas sp. G460-2
GCCGCGCTTCCTCAGGAGGGCTGCGGTCTGCTTCGCGGCGTCCTCGGCGCCCAGCTCGCTCTCCGCGGGGACCACGAGCGTGCCGTAGACCGGGAGCCGCGAGAGCCGCGCGGGCGTGCGCGGCGGCTTGGACCGCCACGCCTTCCAGTGCGCGATCGCGCGCGGAATCACGCATCCGATGAGCGAGATGAACAGCAGGAGATAGACCGCGGAGAACCAGACGGACGAATACACGTCGAACATCTGGAGCTTGTCGAGGATCGGCCCGTAGTCCGCGTGGTCCTTGAGGTACTGCGTGACGATTGCGGGGTTGACCGGGCGCTGCGGGAAGAGCGAGCCCGGCACGGCGGCCACGGCGAGGAGCAGGAGCAGGAAGAGCGCCGTGCGCATGCTCGTGAGCTGGGTCCATGCCCAGCGCAGCATGCCGAGGATCCCGAGGACGGGCAATGCGACATCGTCGCGCTGGGCGTTGCGCGGCTTCTTGGGCTTCGGGTTCTGGGTCTTCAGGCTCATCAGATGGGCGGCCTCACGGTTCCGATCCACAGCTGCAGCTGCGAAATCCAATGGCTCCACACGCCCGAGACGATCAGCACGCCGATGAGGATCAGCATGCCGCCGCCGAAGACCTGCAGTGCCCTGCGGTGCTTCTTGAAGAATTTCAGCGCGCCCATGCCGCGGCGGAACGCGAGGGCGATGAGGAGGAACGGCACCCCCAGGCCGACGCAGTACACGAACGTCAAGAAGGCGCCCTTGTAGGCGGTCGGACCGTCCGTGAACGCGAGCAGCTGGACCGAGGCGAGGGTCGGGCCGATGCACGGGACCCAGCCGAGTCCGAACGTGATCCCGAGGACGGGCGCCCCCCACAGGCCCGCGCGCGGCTTCGCGTGGACGCGCGCCTCGCGCTGGAAGATCCCAAGCCCGCCCATGAACACGATGCCCATGAGGACGACGACGATGCCCAGCACGCGCGTGAGCCACACCTGGGAGGTGGCGAGCCACGAGCCGAGCTGGCCGAACACAGCGCCGGTTGAGACGAAAACCACCGTGAAGCCGAGCACGAACAGCGCGATTCCGGCGACCATGCGGCCGCGCTTCTGCTTCTCGAGGTCCACGCCCGTGAGGCCCGTGACGTAGCCGAGGTAGCCCGGGACGAGCGGAAGGACGCACGGCGAGAGGAACGAGACGAGCCCGGCCAGGAGGCACACGGGCACCGCGAGCAGGAGGGAACCGTTGAGGACGGCGTCGCTGAAGGTGTTCGCGCCCACGCTACTCGGCCGCCGCCGTGTCGATGAGGGCCTTGAGTGTGCTCTTGTCGAGCTCGCCGAGGACCCGTGCGGAGACGCGGCCCTGCTTGTCGAGCACGAGGGTCGTGGGGACGGCGCCCGGCGGGACCATGCCGGAGACCGCGAGGAGCACGCGGCCGTCCTGGTCGTTGAAGCTCGGGTACGTGATGCCGAAGTTCTGCTCGAAGGCGTCCGCGGTGCCCTTCTCGTCGCGCAGGTTCACGCCGTAGAACACCACACCCTTCGGCGAGTATTCGTCGTGGAGCTGCTTGAGGGACGGCGCCTCGACGCGGCACGGTGCGCACGCGGCGAACCAGAAGTTGAGCACCGTGACGTGGCCCGCGAAGGACGCCGAGTCCACGGACGTGCCGTCGTAGAGCGTGCCCTTGAACGAGACGGGCGGCTTGCGCGAATCCTTCGCGTATTCGGTCACGGAGCCGTCGCCGGCCACGTAGTTCTTGTTGTCGCCGGCGCGGGCCTGGGAGGCGAGCGGATCGCTCGCCGCGCACGCCGAGAGGCCCACGGCGGTGAGTGCGGCCGCGGGAAGCGCGAGGGCGGCGAGGGCCAGGACGCCGCGACGCGTGGGATGTGCTGCGTCCGCCATTCAGGCCCCCGGGGTCGTCGCGGCACCCGGGAGCAGGGCGGCGGCGGGCTCGGTGTAACGGACGGAGATGACGGCACCGGTCGCGGAATCGACGGTGAGGCTTGTGAGCGAGGCGAGCGTGCACTCGCGCTTGCGCGGGTCGTGCCACAGGGCGCGGCCCTCCGACTTGAGGCGGGCCGTCCAGATGGGCAGCTGGTGCGCCACGAGGATGGCCTCCGCACCGTCTCCCCCGCGTTCGACGGCGGTGCGCGCCGCATCGGCGACCGCGGCCAGGACGCGGGCCGCCTGGGCCTCGTAGGGCTCGCCCCACGACGGCCGGAAGGGGTTGACGAGGTAGGGCCAGTGGCGGGGCCTCGCGAGTTCGCGCGGGCTCACGTGGAGGCCTTCGAAGTGGTTCTCCGCCTCGATGATGCGCGCCTCGGTCGCGATCTCGAGCCCGAGGGCGGCGGCTGTCGGGGCCGCGGTCTCCTGGGCCCGCGTGAGAGGCGAGGCCGCGAGCAGGACGATCCGGCCGCCGTCGTGCGCCTGCTGCGCGAAGTGCTCGGCGACGCACGCCGCCATCTGCCGGCCGCGCTCGGAGAGGTGGAACTCCGGGAGCCGGCCGTACAGCACGCCGGTCGGGTTATGCACCTCGCCGTGACGCAGCAGATGGACGGTGGAAGAAGGCATGGCATCCAGTTTCTCAAATGTGGGAGGCCGCGGCGAAATCGTCCGGACGGGAAGGAACGTGGCCTCCGCTTCATCATTCTACGGTCAGTAGAACTACAGGCCGATCCCGAGAGTTCCCTGTGAATTCCACCACAGGGGGTGGCGGAAGATGCATTTGCATGGATAGCATGGACATGTTGGTTGACACTTCAATCATCTGAGTCTCCAACCCAAAAGCTCTAGCACGCCACCCTCAAGGAGATTGACATGACCGTTCCTTCCGGTATCACCACTGGCCTCTGGACCCTCGACATCGCCCACAGCGACATCGCGTTCACCGTCCGCCACGCGGGCATCAGCAAGGTCCGCGGCCGCTTCACCGAGGCGGCTGGCAGCGTCAACGTGGGCCACAGCCTCGCGGAGACCAAGGTCAACGCGTCCGTCAAGACTGCCTCGTTCGACTCGGGCGATGTCAACCGCGACGGCCACGTCAAGGGCGCCGACTTCTTCGACGTCGAGGAGTTCCCGGAGATGACGTTCGTCTCGACCGCGATTGAGCACAACGGCGAGTCCTACGACGTCACGGGCGACCTCACCATCAAGGGCGTCACCCAGCAGGTGACCATCGAGACCGAGTTCGGCGGCGTGGCCGTGGACCCGTTCGGCACGACCCGCGCCGGCCTCTCGGGCGAGACGACGATCTCCCGCAAGGAGTTCGGCCTCACGTGGAACGCCGTGCTCGAGACCGGCGGCGTTCTGGTGAGCGACAAGGTCGTCATCACGCTCGACCTCGCGTTCACGGCTCCCCAGGCCTGAGCCTGCTCTGCCCCGCTGCGGCGTCGGTCCGGGATTCCCGGGCCGGCGCCGCACGTTTATGACGGGGCTGCGTGCTCCGGTCCGCTTGTTCTTTCCCCATCGCTCTGAGCACGGCGTGTCGCGCCGAAACACGCGCTTTGTGGATCGAGAAATGGGGACGAAAGTTCCCAGCGTTTGCGAGGTCTGTGCCGGTAGGGTGAGGAATGGCGGGGACGGGACATCCAGGTCCGCTCCGCGGAGCCGACCGGAGGAAGCCAGATGAGCACGCCCCAACAGCCCGACGAGCCGCAGACGCCTGCGCCACATGAGCCGGAAGGTTCGCGCCCGGCGCCCCGGTACGGCCAGTACGCGCCCGGCCACGAGCCGCAGTCGGGGCAGCCTCAGCCAGGGCAGCCTCAGCCAGGGCAGTCTCAGTCGCCGCAGTACGGGCAGGCACCGCAGTACGGCCAGCAGCCTCAGCCGCCTCAGTACGGACAGGCTCCGCAGTACGGCCAGCAGCCTCAGCAGCCCCAGTACGGCCAGCCGCCTCAGTACGGACGGGCTCCGCAGTACGGCCAGCAGCCTCAGCAGCCCCAGTACGGTCAGGCTCCCCAGTACGGGCACGCTCCGCAGTACGGCCAAGCAGCCCAGTACAACCAGCCGGCCCAGTACGGCTCCGGCTACGGCGCGCCGGTGCCTAGCGCCGCGGCCCAGCAGTCGGGCGTCAACGTGGCCTTCTGGCTCCTCATCGCGACGGCGGCCGTCGAGGCGGTGCTCGCGATCTTCGGCCTCGCGATCAACAGCGCGGTCGACCTGCGGGCCATGTTCACCGAGCAGACGAGCAGCCGCTCGACGGCCATCACGTACGAACAGTTCCACCAGATCATCCTGACCGTCCTGTGGATCGTGTTTGTCGGCGCCCTCGTCAACGCCGCCGTCCTCGGGCTGTGCGCCGCGTTCCTGCGCCGCGGCCGCCGCTGGGCCCGGATCCTGGGAACGGTCTTCCTGTGCCTCTCGGTGCTGAGCGTCTTGAGCTCCGGATTGTTCGCGCTCATCACCATCGCCCTCGCGATCGTGACGATCATCATGCTCTTCCGCCCGACGGTGTCCGCGTACATCGCAGCGCACAACGCCTTCGCGAACCCCTACACCGAGCCGCCGCGGACGTTCGGCAACCCGTACGGGCAGTAATCCCCGCCGCAGCACCACCGATAGCACCCACAGGCACGAGTCCGTTTGAGAGGGACGCACCATGACTGACGGCTATTCCGGCCCCTGGCCGAGCCAGCTTCCGAGCGGCTCGTTCCCCGGCATGACCCCGCCGCCCGCAACGGTCCGCCGGCCGGCGACCGTCAAGGTCTCGTTCTGGCTCATCGTGGCCGCGGCGGTCGTCCCGCTGGTCCTGTTGCCGTTCACTCTCAACGTCGTGAGCGACTACGTCAACACGGTCCTCGCGCAGTCCGCGATCCAGTCGCGCCGGGCCCTCCCTCCGGGCTTCGCCCAGCAGTTCACGCAGATGATTGTCCCGTTCGCGTGGGTCGGCGGGTTCATCGGCCTCGCGGTTCAGGTGCTCCTGGCACTCGGCATCTGGACCGGGCGCAACTGGGTCCGGATCCTCCTGACCGTTCTGGTGGGGCTCAACGTGCTTGGCTCGCTGTCCGGGCTAGCGCTCGGACTCGCGGTGCGTGGCTTCGTCTCTGCTCCCGGCTACCTCGCGACGACCCCGTACGCGACGATGACCCCGCTCTACGGCGTGGGTCTCGCGATCTCCGCCGTGCAGGCCGTGGCGATCATCCTCGCGTGGCTCCCGACGTCGAACTTCTTCTTCGCGATGTCGAAGGCCGTCCGCTCCGGCTACCGGCGGTAGCGCCTACACGCCCTCGGCAGGTTCGCCGAGCGCGTTTTCCCCAGTCTGGCCGCCAGCCTCTCCACGCTGCGCGTGATACGCGAGGATCTGCAGTTCGGTGGCCATGTCCACCTTGCGCAGGGTCACCCCCGAAGGCACCTGCAGGATCGTCGGCGCGAAGCTCAGGATGCTGCGCACGCCGGCCGCGACCACGCGATCGCACGCGGCCTGCGCCGCGGACCCCGGGAGCGCGAGGACGGCCATGTTGGCGCGCGTGCGCCGGAAGATCGCCTCGAGATTCGCCGCGTCCGTCACGCGCAGCCACCCGACCTCGTTGCCGATGAGCTGCGGGTCCGTGTCGAGGAGTGCCACGACCTCGAAGCCGCGCGTCTCGAAGCCGCCGTACCGGGCGAGCGCGCGGCCCAGGTTGCCCGCTCCGACGATCGCGACGCGCCAGTCGCGCGTGAGCCCGAGCGCCGCGGAGAGATGCTGCAGGAGGTTCTCGACCTCGTACCCCACGCCGCGGGTCCCGTAGGAGCCCAGCTGCGACAGGTCCTTCCGAAGCGTCGCCGAGCTCACGCCGGAGGCCTCGGCGAGCTCCTCGGAGGAGACCCGCTCGACCGCCTCGGCGACGAAGCCGTTGAGCGCGCGGAGATAGATGGTCAGACGGGCGACGACGGCGCTCGGCAGCCGCTTGGCCGGCGGCACCGCGGGGGTATCGTCGGCTGACTTCGCTTGAGACGTCACGGCGCACCACTCTTCCCCGTCGGCGGCAGCCGCTTGGCGCACCGCTGGCTCATTCCGGCCCGACTCACTCTAGAACCGCCGCACCGCGCCGCCCAAAACTGCTGCTCCGCCAAACGGCTCAGCCCCGCGCCGCCGCCGCGACCGTCCGGCGCAGGCGCGCCTCATCGATCCGCCAGAAATCGCGCTGCACGCCGTCGACGAGCACCACCGGGACCTCCTCGGCGAAGCGCGCGGCGAGGTCGGCGTCGTCGTCCGTCAGGCGCTCAGTCCACTCAAGCCCGGCATCCGCGGCGACACGCGCCACGACTTCGCGGGCCGCCTCGCAGAGGTGGCACTCGCGCCGGGCGACCAGGACGATCTCGGGAGTGCGCATGCAACAACGGTAGCGCGGCCCATGGTGCGGGATTGACTAGACTCGGATCATGCCTGCCGAGAAGACCGTGCCTGTGCCGGCGCGACCACTCCCGCAGGCACGGCCCACCGAGGCCGCGTTCTTCGACGTCGACAACACGCTCATGCGCGGCGCAAGCCTGTTCCACGTGGGCCGCAAGATGTACGAACGCGGCGCGTTCACACTCCGCGAGGCCGCGGGCTTCGCGTGGAAGCAGTTCACGTTCCTGGTCCGCGGCGAGAGCCTGGACGACGTTGAATCCGTCAAGACCTCCGCGCTCTCGCTCGCGGCAGGGATTCGCGTCGAGGACATCGCGACCGTGGGCTACGAGGTGTACGACGAGATGATCGAGTCGCGCATTTGGCCCGGCGCCAAGGCGCTCGCCGAGCAGCACCTGCGCGTGGGGCGCCGCGTGTGGCTCGTCACGGCGACGCCGATAGAGGTCGCGTCCGTGATCGCCGAGCGGCTCGGGCTCACGGGGGCGCTCGGCACCGTCGGCGAGATCGAGGACGGCGCGTACACGGGACGGCTCGTGGGCGAGATCCTGCACGGCAAGGCCAAGGCGCACGCCGTCGCGGAGCTCGCAGAGCGCGAGGGCCTCGACCTCGGGCGCTGCTGGGCGTACTCGGACTCGCACAACGACATCCCGCTGCTGAGCCTCGTGGGGCACCCCGTCGCGATCAACCCGGACGCGAGGCTGCGGCATCACGCGAACGCGCACAACTGGCCCATCTACGATTTCCGTGCGGGCCGGCGGGCTGCGACGCTCGGTCTGAAGCTCGCGACCGTGGGCGGCGCCGTCTACGGCCTGTGGAGGAGCTACACGCGGTTCCGCCGCTAGCTGTCAGGTGCCGATCCGAGTTGGCGTACCCGAAACGACTCGAGGCCCGCTCCCCTGTGCAGGGAACGGGCCTCGGTGTACCGGCCTCGATGAGAGGCGGCGCCGACTACTTCTTGTTGCGGCGCTGGTGACGAGTCTTGCGAAGCAGCTTGCGGTGCTTCTTCTTGGCCATACGCTTGCGGCGCTTCTTGATAACCGAACCCACAGAAGTTCCTAACAGTAAGTGGTGCCCCCGGGCCGCTGGCCGGGCTCCCTCGGGGGCCGCTTGCAACCAACTGCTGGTGACGTGACGTAAAACGTTCCTGAACAGGATACAGCACTCAACGCGAGCGCCCGACCGGCCGAAAGTCCTACAAACCGACCCGGCACGGCCCGCGAGACTCAGGCGGTCTCGCTGTGACCATCGACGGCGGCGCGGCGCACGTACTCGTCGACAGCAGCCTCGGGCACGCGGTAGGAACGCCCGAAACGCACGGCGGGCATGTCGCCCGAGTGCACGAGTCGGTACACCGTCATTTTCGAGACGCGCATCATCTCCGCGACCTCGGCGACCGTGAGGAAGCGTGTGTTCGCGAACTCCCCCGAACCAGCCATCTTCAGTTCCTTGCTCGCCGTCGACGCAATCCCCATGAGGCCCGCTCGACGGCGTGACTGTTGCGTGCCCTCACTGTGCATGTGCTAGCTACTCTAGATGCTGGAGGGACTGTTGTGAAAGTGGTATTTGCCCTTGTCATGACGCAATTCCCCGCACGGACCGGCGGAGACGTGCCGCCTCCGCGAGCTGCTCGAGCACCTGAACCGTGACGTCCCATTCCATGCACGCGTCCGTGACCGACTGCCCGTAGACGAGCTGATCCCGGCCAGCGGCGTGGGCGGCGACGTCGAGGGGCTGGGCACCGCCCACGAGGAAGCTCTCGAGCATGACCCCGGCGATCGCCGAACCCGCCACACCGCCCGCCGCAATCTGGGCTCCGATCTCGAGCGCGACCTCCGCCTGGCGGTGATGGTTCTTGCCGCTGTTGGCGTGGCTCGCATCCACCACGAGGCGCGGATTGAGGCCCTTCGCCGCGAGCGTCGCGGAAGTCGAGGTGACGGACGCGGCGTCGTAATTCGGGCCGGACGCGCCGCCGCGCAGCACGAGGTGAGTGTCGGCGTTGCCGGAGGTTGAGACGAGCGCCGCGCGGCCGTCGTCGTCAATGCCGAGGAAGGCCTGCGCCGCGGCCGCGGCACCGCACGCGTCGATCGCGACCTGGAGCCCGCCGTCGGTCCCGTTCTTGAAGCCGACCGGCATGGAGAGGCCCGAAACCAGCTGACGGTGGATCTGGCTCTCCGCGGTGCGGGCCCCGATGGCTCCCCACGCGATCGCATCCGCCGTGTACTGCGGCGAGATCGGCTCGAGGAACTCCGTGGCCGTGGGCAGCCCGAGGCCGAGGACGCCGAGCAGCACCTCGCGCGCAGCGCGCAGGCCCGCGGCGATGTCATGCGTGCCGTCGAGGTGCGGGTCGTTGATGAGCCCCTTCCACCCGACCGTGGTGCGCGGCTTCTCGAAGTACGTGCGCATCACCACGAGGAGGTCGCCGCGGTGCTCGCGGGCGACGGCGGCGAGGCGGCGCGCGTACTCGAGCCCGGCTTCCGGATCGTGGATCGAGCACGGGCCGACGACGACGAGCAGGCGGTCGTCGACGCCGTCAAGCACGGCGCGGACCTCGTCGCGGCCGCGGGCCACGGTGGCCTCGGCCTCGGCCGTGAGCGGCAGCTCGGCGAGGAGCTCCGCGGGCGTGGGCAAGGGCGTGAACTCGGCGACGCGGAGGTTGCCGGTGCTGGACTTGAGGGCGGTGCTGGATTTGAGGGCGGTGCTGGACGCGTTCATGGGTTCCTGTCTTCCTCCCGACAGGACCCTAGCGTCAGAGCCTGCCTGGAACGGCGAAGGGCAGGGACCGTAGTCCCTGCCCCGTCGGCTCTGAAGGTTGGTATGCGCGAATCTACGCTTGGCCCTCCAGAGCCAACGCAAAATACGCATACCAACGCTTGATCATGCGAGAACACTACGGCATGAGCCCCCATTGGCCCAACCCTGCGAACGTGACGGCTCAACGGGAGGGGGTGGGCCCTCAGCTGAGCAGCTTGCGCAGCCACGCGAGCTGCCGCGCGACGTGGTGCTCTCCCCCGCCCTCGTGGTTGTTGAACGCGTACTCCTCGATCGACTTCTCGACCGGCGCCGGGGCATCGGCGCCGAACTGGTTGTACGTCGCGTAGACGGTCGACGGCGGGCACGTCGTGTCCCGCAGCGCGACCGAGAAGTAGGCCGGCACCCGCGCGGCGCGGCCCAGGTTGACCACGTCGAAGTACGGGAGCGTCGCGAAGGCCGCGTCGACGTGGTCGCGGTGGCGCACGAGGTACCGCTCGAGCTCGGGGTACGGGCCGGTCGTCGCGACGTCGAGCGCGCGCGGGTAGTCCGCGAGGAAGTTG
>NZ_JBKZWT010000127.1:0-9562 GCF_047759905.1 Sinomonas sp. G460-2
CGGTGTGTTGGGCCGGTGGCCGTCCGCTTCCTGCGCCCGTCGCCCGCGATGGCACTGGCGGACCGGGTGGACGAGCTGACCGCCCAACGCGCGGACGCGACGGTCGCCCAGGCCGCCGAGATCCGCCGGATCGAACGGGACCTGCACGACGGGGCACAGGCCCGCCTAGTCTCCCTCGGGCTCTCCCTTGCGACCGCCGAGAAGCTGATGGAAACCGACCCTGCCCAGGCCAAGGCGCTGATGGGGGAAGCGCGAGCCGGTGCCACCGCATCGCTGACCGAGCTCCGCGAACTGGTCAAGGGAATCAACCCACCCGTGCTGAACGACCGAGGGCTCGTCGATGCCGTTCGCGCTC
The DNA here is from genome assembly GCF_047759905.1 of Sinomonas sp. G460-2. Taxonomy (NCBI): domain Bacteria; kingdom Bacillati; phylum Actinomycetota; class Actinomycetes; order Micrococcales; family Micrococcaceae; genus Sinomonas; species Sinomonas sp. G460-2. The sequence goes on from NZ_JBKZWT010000127.1 coordinate 356, forward strand.
TTGCCCTGGACAGCCCGCTCGAAGCGGCTGTCAGCGCAGACCTTCAACTCAGCCTGGACCCGCCGATCGAATCCGCCCTGTACTTCGCCATCGCCGAACTGCTGACCAACGCGGTCAAGCACGCCCACGCGACCCGCACCCGGATCTCCATCACCCAGGACGACACCGGCATCTTGATCGATGTCGAAGACAACGGCCGCGGCGGAGCCAGCCTGCGAGCCGACGGCGGACTCGCGGGGTTGCGCCGCCGCCTCGCGGTCTTCGACGGCGGCCTGGAGATCACCAGCCCGGAAGGCGGCCCGACCCGGGTGAGGATGATGGTGCCGTGCGAATCGTTGTAGCCGAAGACCTGTACCTCCTGCGTGACGGGATGGTTCGACTCATCGAGGCATACGGACACCAGGTGGTGGCGACCGCAGCCACCGGACCCGAGACGCTGCACGCGCTGTTGACGTGGCGGCCGGATATTGCCGTCGTCGACGTCCGCATGCCGCCGACGCAGTCGGACGAGGGCCTGCGCGCGGCTCTTGCCGCTCGCCGCGAGCTGCCCGGACTGCCGGTCCTCATCCTTTCCCAGTACGTCGAGCAGTTGTACGCCCGCGAGCTCCTGGCCGACGGCGCCGGCGGCATCGGCTACTTCCTTCAAGAGAGCGTCTTCGACGCCGACCAGTTCATCGACGCCCTGGAACGCGTCGCCGCTGGCGGGACCGCCTTGGACCCGGCCGTCATCGCCAAACTACTGTCCAGCGGATCCTCGAATCGACGGCTCGAACAGCTCACCGAACGCGAACACTCCGTGCTCAGCCTCATGGCCGAAGGACTGTCCAACCAGGCCATCGGCCAACGGCTCTTCCTCAGCGAAAGCGCCATCAGCAAGTACACCACCTCCTTGTTCGGCAAACTCGGCATCATCGATGACGACAACAACAACCGCCGCGTCCTTGCCGTCCTCACCTACCTGAACAACCCCTGACGCGCTTCGGCCCAGCCGCTCAGCGCGCGCGTGCTAGCCCGTAAACCTCTGCGTCGTGTAGGTGCGCGGCGAGCGGACGCCGGGCCGCTGGAGCGGCACCCAGAGCTTGTAGCGGTCGGCCCGGTAGTACGAGACCGAGTAGTCGACCATCGCCTTGGCCACGTAGGCGTGCCTTTGGATCTTGAGCAGCGGGGCGCCCATGTCCACCTTGAGCAGGCGGGCGATCGAGGGGGACGCCGCCGTCGCCTCGATCATGTCCTCTCCCCACTCCATGACGAGCCCGTAGCGCTCGCTCAGCACCTGGTAGAGGGACGTGGGCGGCGGGCCGTCGGCGAAGCCCGGAACACGATGCGCGACGATGTAGTTCTCGTCGACGCTCATGGGCTCCTGGTCCGCGAGCAGGAGGCGGCGAAAACGCACGACGGCGGTCCCCTCCTCCACTTGCAGCTCACGGGCGAGGTGGGCTGACGCGCCAATCTGCTCGAAGCTGAGCACCTTGGCGTCCGGGACCATGCCGCGGCGCTGCATCTCCTCGCTGTACGAGGTGAGCTTCATCTGCAGATCGAGCTTCGGGCGGCTCACGAAGGTGCCGAGCCCCACGATGCGGTCGAGGACCCCCTCCGCCACAAGGGCGTCGATGGCCTGGCGCACGGTCATGCGGGCGAGCCCGAACCGGTGGGCCAATTCGCGTTCCGACGGGAGAGGAGCCCCCGGCGAGAGGTTGGCCTGAATGTGCTCGCGAAGCAGCTCCCGGAGCTGCACGTATACCGCCGTCTTCGAGGATCTGTCGAGCTTTCCGACGATGCTGTCGGCCTCTTCCACTCCGCCCCTCCTGATCGGCTCCTACCAATTGAAGGCTACACGCTGAGAGGGGCCACAGCTCCGCCGAACGCACAAGGGCCCGGCTTCCGAAGAAGCCGGGCCCTTGATTGCATGGGGCTCAGTGTGCGTGGTCTCCGCGGCTGTATTCGAACACCCAGCCGACGAGCGCGACGATGGCGATCCCCGCGCCGATGAACGTGATCCACCAGCCAACCGCGAGGCCGAGCACGCCCGTCGCGGCCGCAGCGCCGAGGGTGATAGGCCACCAGCTCCACGGGCTGAAGTGGCCCTGCTCGCCGGCGCCCTCGTGGATCTCAGCGTCCTCGCGGTCCTCCGGGCGCGTGCCGACGCGGCGGGCGGTCACCCCGAGGTAGGAGCCGATCATGAGTGCGAGGCCACCAACGAGCAGCATGCCCATGATGCCGACCCATTCGCCCCAGTGCGTGAGGAAGCCGTAGACGATCGCGACCGGAACGAAGAAGAAGACTCCCGTGCCGAAGAGCCAGGATTCGATTTTCACTAGTGCGTGTCCTTCCGGTCTGCGGCGATCGCCGCGGCGGCCTGGGAGTGCTGGACGGCGCCGACCAGAGACAGCTCCGGGTGGTGGAGGTCAAGGGCGGGGCGCTCCGAGCGGATGCGCGGGAGCGACGTGAAGTTGTGGCGCGGCGGCGGGCACGAGGTGGCCCACTCGAGCGAGGCGCCGAAGCCCCACGGGTCGTCGACCGTGACACGCTTGCCGCTGCGGGCCGTGATGTACACGTTCCAGAAGAACGGGATGAGCGAGGCGCCCAGGATGAACGAGGAGATCGTCGAGAACTGGTTCATCCACGTGAAGCCGTCCTGCGGCAGGTAATCCGCGTAGCGGCGCGGCATGCCCATGACGCCCAGCCAGTGCTGGATGAGGAACGTGCCGTGGAAGCCGATGAGCAGGAGCCAGAAGTGGATCTTGCCTAGGCGCTCGTTGAGCATCTTGCCGGTCCACTTGGGCCACCAGAAGTAGAACCCGGCGAACATCGCGAACACGACCGTGCCGAAAACGACGTAGTGGAAGTGCGCCACGACGAAGTACGTGTCGGAGACATGGAAGTCGAGCGGCGGCGACGCGAGGATGATGCCGGTCAGACCGCCGAAGAGGAACGTGATGAGGAAGCCGAGGCTCCACAGCATCGGAGTCTCGAACGTGATCGAGCCCCTCCACATCGTGCCGATCCAGTTGAAGAATTTCACTCCGGTCGGGACGGCGATGAGCATCGTCATGAAGGAGAAGAACGGCAGGAGCACGGCGCCGGTCACGTACATGTGGTGGGCCCACACGGTGACCGAGAGGGCCGCGATGGCGATGGTCGCGAAGACGAGGCCCTTGTACCCGAAGATCGGCTTGCGGCTGAAGACCGGGAAGATCTCGGACACGATGCCGAAGAACGGCAGCGCGATGATGTACACCTCGGGGTGACCGAAGAACCAGAAGAGGTGCTGCCAGAGGACCGCGCCCCCGTTCTCGGGGTCGAAGACGTGGGCACCGAATCGGCGGTCGGCTCCAAGGCCGAAGAGGGCCGCGGCGAGCGGCGGGAAGGCCATGAGCACGAGGATCGCGGTGATGAGCGTGTTCCACGTGAAGATCGGCATGCGCCACATGGTCATGCCCGGGGCACGCATGCAGATGATCGTCGTGATGAAGTTGACCGCGCCGAGGATGGTGCCGAAGCCGGAGAGGGCGAGGCCGAAGACCCAGAGGTCACCTCCCACCCCAGGTGTGAACGTGGTGTTCGAGAGGGGCGCGTAGGCGAACCAGCCGAACGAGGCGGCGCCCTGCGGCGTGATGAAGCCCGCGGTCGCAATCGTGGAACCGAAGAGGAAGAACCAGAATGCGAGGGCGTTGAGGCGAGGGAACGCGACGTCCGGGGCGCCGATCTGGAGCGGCATGATCACGTTCGCGAAGCCCGCGAAGAGCGGGGTCGCGAACATGAGCAGCATGATCGTGCCGTGCATCGTGAAGAGCTGGTTGTACTGCTCCTTCGTCTGCAGGATCTGCATGCCGGGCTCGAAGAGCTCGGCGCGGATCAGGAGCGCCATCACGCCGCCCAGGCAGAAGAAGACGAACGACGCAATGAGGTACATGTACCCGATGGTCTTGTGGTCGGTCGACGTGATCCAGTTGACGACGATACGCCCCTTGGACTTCGGCACGACCGGCGCGCTGAGGGCCCCGGCTGAGGGCGACTGTGTATAGGTAGCCACGTTGTTCCCCTACTTCTGGATGAGATCCGGGTTGCGGTCGTACGCCGTGTCGAGCAGACCCTTGGGCAGACCAGCCAAGTGAGCCTCGAATTCAGCCTCGGAGACGACCTTCACACGGAACAGCATCTCGGAGTGGAACTCGCCGCAGAGCTCGGCGCACTTGCCTTCGTAAGTCCCTTCCTTCTGCGGCGTGAAGTACATTGTGTTCGGGTGGCCCGGGATCACGTCACGCTTCTGGAGGAAGGCGGGTACCCAGAACGAGTGGTTGACGTCGCGGGACGTGAGCTCGATCGTCACGCTCTTGTTGACCGGAAGGTACAGCGTCGGCAGCTTGCTGAGGTCGATGTCGGACCCCGTGAGGTGGGCCTGCGTGCCAGCCTCGTAGACGTTGTCCTTGACGACGCCGCCCTGCTTGTAGTTGAAGTCCCACGCCCACTGCTTGCCGACGACGTTGATCGTGACGTCGGGGTTGGCGTTCGGGTTGTCGATCGCGCGCTGGTCGCGGTCCGTGAAGTAGAAGAACACGACGACGAGGAAGAGGGGGATCGCCGTGTAGAAGATCTCGAGTGGGAGGTTGTAGCTCGTCTGCCGCGGGAAGCCCACCGTGCCCTTGCGGCGGCGGTACGCGACGAGGCACCAGAGGATGAGGCCCCACGTCACGGCGCCGACGAGGAGGGCCGCGATCCACGAGTTGACCCAGAGGTCCGTGATCATGCCCGTGTTGCTCGTCGTGTCCCGCGACCCCGGCAGCCAGCCATTCTGTACTTGGGATGTACATCCAGACAGTGCAAGCGCTCCCACAACGGCAACTGAGGCTACCGCGATGATTCGAGTGCGCTGGCTGCTGGTTCGGTTCTGCGACCTCACAGACGGCCCTTCCTCTTGATGCTGTGGCCGGGGCTCACTCCCCTACGGCATGACCCGCAGAAACTCTCCCCGACGGCATAGTTTTACTACTCGACGTAGAGCTTACAGCTAACCCAAAGGAATCGCCCACATGTCGCATATGCACGTCGGCCGTGCCTTCCGAGGCTCCAAATGGAGCGGTTGGAAGGCACGGCCGAGGAGGGGCTGTGGGGCGATCAGTGGAACGAATCGCCGCACGCGCACGAACCCTGCGCGTTGGGGTTGTCGATCGTGAAGCCCTGCTTCGAGATCGTGTCCTCGAAGTCGATCGTCGCGCCGGCGAGATACGGCACGCTCATCTTGTCGACAACGACCTCGACGCCGTCGAAGTCGCGGACGGCATCGCCGTCGAGCATGCGCTCGTCGAAGTAGAGCTGGTAGATGAGGCCGGAACAGCCACCCGGCTGGACCGCGACCCGTAGGCGCAGGTCGGTGCGGCCCTCCTGCTCGAGCAGGCTCCGAACCTTGCCGGCGGCGACCTCGGTGAGGCTCACCTCGTGGGACGCGATGGCCTCGGTGGTCTCGTTGGTAACGGTGCTCATTCCATACCTTCCCTCTGCGGCCCGTGCCGCTGAGCGCTGCTGGGACGCGGAATCCTGCGTGCGCAGGCAGCGTCCCCCTCAATCCATGCTACGGCGATCCCCTCCGGCTGGTCTAACCCTCGTCGGCGCCGAGCGCTGCGAGGAGCAGAGCCTCCGCGACGATGCAGCGCTTGAAATCGCCCAGATGGAGCGATTCGTTCGCGCTGTGCGCTCGGCTGTCCGGATCCTCGACGCCCGTGATGAGCACCTCGGCTTCGGGGAATACCTCTTTGAGATCGGCAACAAACGGAATGGACCCTCCCATTCCCATGCGCACGGGTTCGGTGCCCCACGCGGCGCGGAGCGCGTCGAGCGCGAGGCTCGCGGCGGGCGAGGACGTATCCGCGAGATAGGCGCTCCCCCGCTCCCCCGGCGTGAACTCGAGGCGGGCGCCGAACGGAACGTTTGCCTCGAGATGCCGCCCCATTGCCGCCATGGCCGCGTCGGGATCCTGCCCGGGTGCGAGCCGCATGCTGAACTTGGCGCGCGCCGTCGCCTGGATCGTGTTGGACGAGACGGCGACAGCCGGGACGTCCATCCCGATGATCGACAGCGCGGGGCGGCTCCACAGCCGGGCGGCAACGCTCCCGCTCCCGGCGAGCCGGACGCCGTCGAGCACTCCCGCGTCACGGCGATACTGCTCCTCGGGGTACTCGACGTCGGGATCGTCGGCGACCACGAGACCGTGGACGGCGACGTTGCCCTCGTCGTCGTGGAGGGTCGCGATGAGGCGAGCGAGCAGCGTCGGGGCGTCGAGCACCGGGCCGCCGAACACGCCCGAATGCACGGAGTGGCTCAGGACGCTCAGGGTGAACGAGCCGTCGACGAGGCCCCGCAGGCTCGTCGTGAGGGCGGGCGTGCCCACGGCCCAGTTGGACGAGTCGGCGACGACGATGACGTCGGCGGCGAGGCGGTCACGGTACGTCTCGAGAAACGTCCGGAAGCTCGGGGATCCCGCCTCTTCCTCGCCCTCGACGAAAAGCGTGATGCCCACTCCGCCGGCGTCTCCGAGCACCTCGGCGATCGCGCGCGAGGCTGCTATGTGGACCATGACGCCGGCCTTGTCATCCGCGGTGCCGCGACCGTAGAGCCGCCCGTTGCGCTCCTCGGGGAGGAACGGCTCGGACTCCCACAGGGCGCGGTCCCCAGGCGGTTGTACGTCGTGGTGCGCGTAGAGCAGGACCGTCGGCTTTCCGGGCTTGGCCGGCCGGCTCGCCACGACGGCCGGCCCGCCGGGCTTGCCGTCGGGCCGGGACGCCCGCAGGATCTCGACCGACTCGAACCCAGCCGCCTGAGCGAGGCCCGCGACGGTGCGCGCGCTGCGCTCGAGCTCCTCGGCATCGAACGCCTCCCAAGCGATGCCTGGGATCGCGGCGAGCCCGATGAGTTCGGCGAGCGTCGCTTCGAAGCGGCGGTCGACGGCGGCGCGCAGTTCGTCGGTGAGGCCGGGAGCCGTGGGGGCGAATTCTGAAATCATGGCTTCACAGTACAAGCCGTGCGATGGGGCATCAATGCCTCAGACTCCCCCTCGCACGAGCAACCGACGGCGCGGGTTGGCTATTCTTTAATGGTGTTTGGACGAAAGAACGGGTCCGCGGCCGAGAGCGCCGGGCAGCCCGAGGAGAAGCCAGCCGACCCCATGATCGGCAAGGGGGCGCCGACCCCGCGGCGCAAGGAGCAGGAAGCGGCCCGCCGTCGGCCGCTCGTGCCAACCGACCGGAAGGCATCGCGGGTCGCCGAGCGGCAGGCTGCCGCAGACGAGCGGGCGCGCGTGCGCCGGGCCCTCGAGACCGGCGACGAGCGGCACCTGCCCTTCAAGGACCGTGGCCCGCAGAAGCGCTTCGCCCGTGACATCGTCGACGCCCGCTTCAATCTCGGCGAGTACCTCATGTTCGCGGCGCTCGCGTTTGTGGTGATCTCCTTCGTGGTGCCGCAGGCCAGCGAGGCTCAGTTCTTCATCCTCATCGCGTTCTGGGTGGTCTTCGCCCTCGTCATCATCGACACGTTCTGGCTCTCGCGCCAGATCAGGAGGCGTCTCACGGACAAGTTCTCCGAGGTCGAGCGCGGCACGGTCTGGTACGGCGCGATGCGCGCGCTCCAGTTCCGCCCGCTCCGGCTCCCGAAGCCCCAGGTCACGCGCGGGCAGTATCCTTCCTGACGGCGAGCCCCCGGTTCACCGAGGCGGCCCAGAAGGGCCCCTCGTAGAGGAACGCGGTGTACCCCTGGACAAGGCTCGCCCCCGCGGCGAGCCTTTCCTGTACGTCCGCCGCGGTCTCAACGCCGCCCACCGAGACGAGCGCAAGGCGGTCGCCCACAATTGATGCGAGGCGGCGAAGCACCTCGAGGGAACGCGCCTTGAGCGGCGCGCCGGAAAGGCCGCCAGCCCCGCAGGCCTCGACGGTGGCCGGGTCACTCGCGAGCCCTTCCCGGCCGATCGTCGTGTTGGTCGCGATGATCCCCTCGAGTCCGAGTTCGAGGGCGAGCTGTGCGACGTCGTCGAGATCCGCGTCTTCGAGATCAGGGGCGATCTTGACAAGGAGCGGGACCCGGCGGCCCGCGGACGCTGTCGACTCCTCGCGCACCGCCTCGAGAAGGGGCCGCAGCGAATCGGCGCTCTGCAGCAGGCGTAGGCCCGGCGTGTTCGGGGAGCTCACGTTGACCACGAGGTAGTCGGCGTACGGGGAAAGGGCCCGCGCGCTCACACGGTAGTCGGCGACGGCGTCCTCGAGCGGAACCACCTTGGTCTTGCCGATGTTGACGCCGATGACCGGCCGCCGGGATCCGTATTTCTTCTCGAGCGCGGTGCGCGCTGTGGCGAGGCGCGGCGCGACGGCGGCGGCGCCGTCGTTGTTGAAACCCATGCGGTTCACCACCGCGCGGTCCTTGATGAGCCGGAAGAGCCGAGGCTTCGGGTTGCCGGGCTGTGCCTGACCCGTGATCGTGCCCACCTCCACGTGGCCGAAGCCGAGCTCCGCGAGGGCCTCGATACCCAGCCCCTCCTTGTCGAAGCCCGCCGCGAGGCCGAACGGCGACGGGAACTCGACGCCGAATGCGCTCGTCCGAAGCGACTCTGCGGGAGCGGTGAACCGCTCGAGGACGCTGCCCAGGCCGACCCCGTGCACCGCCCGGATGGCGCCGAAGCCGATCCGGTGGGCGCGCTCGGCGTCCATCCACGAGAAGGCAGCACGGAAGAAGAGGGGGTAGACACGCATGGCTCAAGTGTCGCCCAGGCGAAGGGCCGTCAACAAAACGAACGGCCTATCCTGAACGTGGAGGCGCGAGGAGGGCGCATGAACCAATGGAGCGCCGACTTTCTTGGCCCTGGCTTCGAGCAATGCGCTCTCGGGGAGGGCACGACGGCGGCCGGTACCCTCGTGCGCTTCGCCGGCGATGCGCCGAGCGCCGGAGCGGACCGCCCCGCCCTCGTGTACGTGCACGGCTGGAGCGACTACTACTTCAATACGGAGCTCGCGCGCTTCGTGACGGCGCGCGGATGGCGCTTCTACGCGCTCGACGTCCCCGAGCACGGCCGGAGCCTGCGTCCAGGGGGCCAGCCCGGTTTCGTCCCGTCGGCAGCCCACTACCTCTCGAGCATCGACGCCGCGCTGGACGCCGTGGCGGCCGACGGGACCGGGCCCATCGCCCTCATGGGCCATTCGACGGGAGGGCTCGCCGTGGCCCTCGAGG
>NZ_JBKZWT010000128.1:0-9546 GCF_047759905.1 Sinomonas sp. G460-2
AGGGCGAGCCAGGCCACGGGAGGCGCGACCGACCCCGTCGCGAGGGCGACGGTCGACGCGACGGTGATGATCGGAACGAGCGGCGCCGCGACGATGTTCGCCGGGAGCGACCACGTCTGAAACTGCGGCTGCACCAGCACGAGGGCGGGGCCGCACAGGAGCTGGGCCGAGAGCGGAACCGCGATGGCGAGCGAGAGCCACTCCGGGAGGTACGCCCCGAGCGCCGCGGCCAGGCGGGGCGCCACAGAGGCGATCCCCAGAGTGGCGAGCACGGAAAGCAGGAAGCCGAGACTCAGGGCGAGCGTGGGGTCGGCCAGGAGAATGACGACGACCGCTGCACACAGGGCCGAACAGCTCGCGCCGGCCCTGCCCGTCGCGAGCGCGAGCAGCGCCACCGTGCCCATCGCAGCGGCGCGGAGCACGCTCGGCTCGAGACCGACGACGCACACAAAGGCGACGAGCGTGAGCGCGCAGCCAGCGACCACGCCCCATCGAGGACACCGCGCGAACCGCAGAACGATGGCGGCGCATCCGAGCACGATCGCGAAGTTCGCGCCGGTTAACCACCTTTAGCCCTATACTTGGGTAATGAAGGCTGCTATCTACACCCGGGTGAGTCAGGACCGTACTCGCGGCGGGCGCTCCGTCGCTGAGCAGGAGGCCGAGTGCCGCGCTATGTGCGAGCGCGAACACTGGACCGTCAGCGCGGTCTACAGCGACAACGACCGGTCGGCGTCGCGCTACACGAGCAAGGAGCGACCGGGATTCGAGCGGCTCATGGCCGACGTCGCCCGGGGGACGTTCGACGTACTCGTGATCTGGGAGGCGAGCCGCGCGACCCGCGACCTCGGCGTCTACGCGAAGGTCCGCGATGCGTGCCGCGCGGCGGGTGTCCGCTACGCATACAACGGGCGCGTGTACGACTTCGACCGCACCGACGACGCGTTCAGCACAGGGCTGGACATGCTCGTGGCCGAGCGCGAGTCGGGCGAGACCTCCAAGCGGATCCAGCGCACCGTTCGCGCGCAGGCCACAGCCGGCAAGCCCCACGGACGGCTCCCCTACGGCTACACACGCGAGTACGACCCCACAAGCGGCGCGTTCATCCGTCAGATTCCGCACCCGGACGAGGCTCCCGTCATCCGGGAGCTCGCGGATCGCATTCTCACGGGTGAGTCGCTGTACTCAATCTCGAAAGACCTTCGGGCGCGCGGACTGGAGACCTTCGACGGGCACCGAATCCATCGCCTGCTCCGCTCCCCCACGTACGCAGGCCAGCGCGTGTTCCGGGGGAAGGTCATCGGAGACGCCGACTGGGAGCCGCTGATCGATCCCGAGAAGTGGGAGTCCGTTCAGGGCTTCCTCAACGCGAAGGGACGCGCGAAGTTTCATGGCGCAGAGCCCGTGCACCTGCTCTCGGGGGTCGCGATATGCGGGGTCTGCGGCGGAAAGACCCAGCGACTCGTCAACCGTGGCAAGTACGCGAGCTACATCTGCAAGGACAAGCACTGCGTGTCGCGGCGTCAGGATCTGACAGACGAGTTCGTCAGCGAGGTTGTGCGAGGCTTCCTCTCGCGCCCGGACGCGCTGGAGGCGATCAATGCCCAGGCTATGGACCAGCCCGACGTGTCGGCCGCAGTGCAGGACCTCAAGGAGCTTCGCGCACGGCTGGAAGCGCTGTACGAACAGGCCGCAGACGGCTCTCTGAGCGCGGCGGGCCTCGCCCGGGTCGAAGGTACCGTACTGGAGCGGATTGCGGCCGCGGAGGATCGTCTGGAGTCGCTGAGAAGTCCTGCCCGGCTCACGATAGCCGACCCCGCCGCTACGGCTGCGCGCTGGGACTCCCTGCCGCTTCTGGAGCGCCGTGCGATCATCCGAGAGCTCATGGTTGTGCGCATCATGCCCGCGCGCGCGAAGGGTGTTCGGTGGGCCCCCGAGAGCATCGAAATTCAGTGGCGCGTAGGAGCCTAGTCACCGCCGAATCTCGAAGCTATAGTTCCTAGTGCCCCTGCCGGTGGGGACGAAGCCCTGATTCACCGGACATAGCAGACCGTAGACCGTAGGCCCACGAGCCATAGGGACTCTTCCCACAGACGGGTCTGCGAATGCCTTCCAAGAACCCTACGGCTCGCTCCATTCAGGCGACCGTCGCCGTTGCGTACTCGCGCGGCAAGGGCGACACCCCCGAGATTCAGGAGCTACGGCGCGACCTCCGAGCGATCAAGCTCGAAGAGTATGTCCGCAAGATCGTCGCCGAAGCCCCGCCGCTCACGCCGGAACAGGCCGCGCGCATTTCCGCGCTGCTCTGGGGCGGTGACCGATGACGGCAGGAGGTCCCGGGGGAACCAAGCCCGGGACCCACCTACCTTCAAGGAACACCGATAGTGTAGCTCTCAGTTCTGCGGCTGAAAAGCAACTCGACACGCGCACTATCGACGCGGTGCTCGACGCTGCCGAGAAGCTGGGGCGCGAAATTCGACCATCGGGTACCGACAGCAAGTTCCGGCTCAACTGGCTCATCTCCTGTCCCGGGACTGGGCACGCACGCGGCGACGAGGAGCCTTCCCTCCTTGTCACGTGGGACCCGGAGACCGATAAGACACTGCTGTTCTGCCGCAGCCGCCGCGACGAGGACGAGGCACTCCGGCTGTTCGGGCTCTCGTGGTCCGACACCTACCACCGGGGATGCCCCGAGGAGGATCTGGTCGGAAACGGCGGCTGGACCGACTTCGGCCTGCGTTCCCATCGCCGCATAGCCTCACGGTTTGCGCAGTACGCGAAGGGGAAGCTGATCTACGTCCACGGAATCGGCTGGCATCACTGGGACGGGAAGCGCTGGGCTCCCGATCACGGGAACGTCAAGACCGACGCCATGATGCAGATGATCCTGGCGGAGTCGCACAACGAGGCGTTCGGCGACACTACTGGCCTCCTTCAGGACGTCAAGGCGTGCATGACGGACAGTGGCGGCAAGGGCGTGCTCTCGATCGCGTCGAAGGACCGTCACCTCTTCGCTCTGGAGACCGACACGGACCCGTGGCTCCTCAACACCCCGAGCGGCACCATCGACCTCCACGACGGCTCGGTCTACCCGCACAACCCCGCCGACAGGATCACGAAGATGACGGGCGCGTCGTTCGACTACGACACCCGCAGCGAGGCGTGGGAGGCGTTTCTGGAGTCGTCGCTGCCCGACCCCGAGGTACGCGCGTTTCTGCAGCGCTACGTCGGCATGGCCCTCGTCGGCAAGGCGCTGGAGCACGTGATCGCTATCGGCATCGGCAACACCCGCAACGGCAAGGGTGTGTTCACTCGGGCTATCGCGGGGGCGCTCGGGGACTACGCGGCGACGGCGACAAACGACATGCTGCTGCTCGGGCGGCGCGGTCTCGGGGAGAAGCGCTCCGCTAGCGAGAACACCGCGATACTCGACCTCCGGGGCGTGCGCTGGGCCGAGATGGGCGAGCTTCCGAAGGGCGCCAAGATGAACGAGGCGCTGCTCAAGAGCCTCACGGGCGGCGACGTCATCAAGGCGCGGAGGATGGGCAAGGACTTCGTGGAGTTCGTTCCGAGCCACACCATCTTCATGCACACGAACGACCTTCCGGGGATCGACGCCGACAGCGAGGCGGTATGGGCGCGCGTGCGCATCGTCCCGTTTCCGGTCAGCTTCCGAGGGCGCGAGGACAAGACGCTGGACGACCGCCTCGCCCTGGAGAAGGAGGCAATTCTCGCATGGGCGGTACGTGGCCTCGGCCAGTATCTGGAGATTGGCCTAGCCGAATCCGCGGCGGTCCTCGCGGCGGGAGACAGCTACCGCGCCGATAACGACCCAGTCAGCCGGTTCGTGGCCGAAGCCTGCGAACTCGACCCGCGCTACTGGACTTCGTCCGCAGACCTTCGTGCCGCATTCAGCATGTGGGCATACGAGAACGAAGAGGAGCAAATCAGCGCGAAGGCGCTTGGCGACGCGCTCGGGAGGATCAGGGGACTCGATAAGAAGTCCAAGAAGATCAGCCAGATTCTCACCCGGGGATGGTCAGGTATACGCCCGTATACGGAGGTCCCGCTTAGTTCGCTATAAAAGTCCCCACGAGAAACTAGCGGGGACTCCGTATACACGCGTATTTTCATCACGAAAGGGAACCAATGAAGGTCTATCACCTCCATGTCTGCGGCACTCGCCACCGGTCCGTTCGGACATTTGCTAAGTGCCTCTACCCCCGCGCCGCATACCACCACGGCGACGGCGAATACGCCGTGCTCAATAGGTGCCGGAAGCTCAGGGTCAACCTATTCGAGACCGAGGCCGAGGCCCAGAACTACCTTGCTGGCATCAAGACGTGCTTCGCCGGATGTGTCGGCGCCCACGAGCTCGTCCACTTGGCCACCTCCACGTGGGAACAGCATATGGGAGGGGCAATGTTCGTCACCGACCCCGAGCAGATGCGGCACCTTCGCCTGCATTCGGACCAAGGCGTGGTGGACGAGAAGTGCGAGTTCTGCGTCCGCCTCCTGCTTGAGGAGCTGATCTGATGCCCACCCGCCCCATCCCAATCGCCCTGATCATCTCCATCGCGCTGTCCCAGAATCTCCGCGGGGAATTCTGGTCGCTCCGCGTACGGTGCCCGTACTGCCTCAGGATCCACACTCACGGCAATCCCCTCGACGCGACCGACTTCGGCCACCGATTCTCCCACTGCGCCGACCGATTCGAAGGCCAGTACCTCCTCATGCCCACCGAAGATACGGAGTACGTCTGATGGCGTCGAAGCAGAAGCACGACCAAGGCTACAAGAAGCGCAGGGCGCAGGCCCTCGCGAGGTTACTCGCCTCCCAGAATCGCCGCCACATCGGCAAGTCGATCCACGATCTGGTGAAGCGAGGGCGCGTCTGATGGCCGCGCGATACAGCGAAGAGAAGCTGGAAGAGGTCTGCGACGTGCTTCTCCGTCGCTTCGAGCAGGACGAGGCCCGAGCCGCACGTCTCCCGGACTACTACCGCTGGCACTTCCTCATGCGCTTCGCGGAAGACCTGGCCTCGGCTGGCGGGTGGTCCCTCGTCACCGCGTGGCGCTATATCGCGGCTGGCGACTACCCGAAGGCACGAGCCCAGATCTGCGGAACCGCAGTCGGAATCGCGGGCCGCGAATCCTAGAAGGCCGTTCAAAAGCTCGCAAATGGGGCTGCGACGGCCAATAACCCATAGCCCCGTACAACCTACCCTGAGGAGCCCAAAATGAATCGCAAAGAACCCTCCGACCGCGAAGTACTCGAACGGTACATCGCGGACCTCAAGGCCGACATAATCACGACGCCGTGCATTGTCTGCGGCTGCCATCCTCATGTCACCGAGTACGACAAGTACGGCTACCCGACAAAGGCCGAAGAAGTGCATCCCGGAACCTGCCCAATGCGAAATGATCTTCCGGAGGGCTACCCGCCATTTCCCAACGACTGAGAACGAGCTACCTTATCTCGCGTAACCGAATATCGTAAGCAGAGCAATTCGCTCTCCTGATTCGACCGCTCCCGAGAAATCCGGAGCCGCGGAATCAGTTCCCCCGCTGCCGAGAAGTCCGCAGCCGGAGATTCGAGACAGACGCTCAAGAGCCATGAGGCGCAATGTGCCGTGATCGGGCTCTCGTCCATTTCCGAATTTCCGATCCCAAAGGGGAATCACGATGTCCACGTTCGACACAAAGATGGCTGCGCTCACGAAGGAAGCGCAGGCCGTCGCAGAGAACAAGTCGCTCACCGGAGCGCAGAAGAAGCAGCGGCTCGACCAGATCACGGCCGAGCTTGAAGGAGTCAAGAAGGCGAAGTCCATCGCCTACGGGGGCGGCTCGTCCGGGCTCGGCCCCTCCGGGCTTGGCTCGTCCGCCTTCGGGGATACCTCGACTAAGGGAATCGGCGTCGCGGTGCCGTCGCTCAGCGTTCCTGTCGAGGACGCGCGGCGAGCGTTCGAGGTCCTGAAGTCCGGCGGGAACTTCCGCATGGAGCTTGGTCTCAAGGACGCGGCGTCGTCCACGACCACGGACGGCCAGATCATTCCGGAGTACGGCGGTCTGGTCACGAAGATCCACGAGCCCACCCGCATCCTCGACCTGCTCGCGAGCACCGCGCTGTCGGCTCCCTCGGTCGAGTACATCCGCCACGACCGCACCGTCATCGCGTCGAACCAGATCGCCGCGCCGGTCCTGACCCTCGGCGCGGCGTCCGCGGGCGGTACGTTCCCGGCCGGGGCCGAATTCTGGGTCGCCACGTACGTCACGGCTACCGGCGAGACCACGGCCTCCAACGAGGTGACGGCGACGCTCACGCTCAACCAGCAGCAGGCTCTCAGCGTCGGCGCGTTCCCTGCCGGCGTCATCGGCTGGAACCTGCGGCGCGGCACGACGACCGGGAACGAGACGATCCTCGTCAACTCGACCGGTCCCATCACGACGCTGACCTACACCGACACGGGCTCTGCTGGCGTCGCGACGACGGTTCCGACCGACAACACCACCGGCACGGCTGGCGCGATTGCGCAGGGTGGTGCGTACCCGGAGGCCACGTTCAAGACGAGCACGATGGTCGCGACGGCTCAGAAGATCGGCGTCCACACGACCCTGACGGAAGAGCTCGCGAAAGATTTCACGCAGTTCACGGACTACATCAACAACGAGCTCACCCGGATCGTCATCGACCAGGAGAACTACCAACTATGCCTCGGCAATGGCTCGGCTCCGAACCTTCAGGGCCTGCTCAATGTCCCCGGCATCCTCCAGCGGAACCGCCAGACGGGCGCTGCGCAGGAGACCTACATGCTGGACGTGTTCGAAGAGGCGATGGCCGACCTGCGCGCCAACAACACGGTCTTCACGTACCCGACCCTCATCATCATGAATCCTCTGGACTGGTCCACGCTCCGCCGCACGAAGGACGCATACGGGCACTACCTTCTGGGCGACCCGGCGACTACGGAGGTGGAATCGCTATGGGGCGTCCCGGTCAAGACCATCACGACCATCCCTCAGGGTACGGCGATCATGATGGACGCGAACAAGGTAGGCCTCACGTATGTTCGCGAAGGCCTGACCCTAGAGCTCGCGACAACTGGCGTGACGACCTCCGGAACGCCTGTCTTCCAGAACGGACTCGTCCAGATCAAGGCACACGAGCGCCTCGCGCTTGCCGTGGTTCGTCCTGCCGCCATCGTCAAGATCGGCGTCACGTTCACCGCGAACGGCAGCTGACGCATGAGACCGGCGAGCGGTGCGGTGAACCCAAGATCCTGCACCGCTCGCCTCGCCAACGATGGACGGGGCAGTGCTCATCGTCGGTGGCCCACGGCCGGAGTCATGGCCAGCCGTGGACGAGCGGAGGGCTCGTCGTGGTCCGTGATACCGGCGCTACGGCGCTAGCGAGCGACCACGACGAGCCTGTCCGGACGAGGGCTGTTTTTAGTAGCGCCAACGACGGCCCGCCCCCGGCCTCGGATTTGCTGGGGGACTTGGGGTAGGGGTAGGCGGAATAGCTAGGCGTGTGGCGGGTCGCCGCGCTCCGCCAGGTAGGCAAGGCGGGCGCGCGACATCGCGCGGCCGACAAGCCAAAATTTTCCGATCTCTCCGAAACAGATACAGGAGGCCACAGATTGTCCAAACAGACTGACGCGACGACTCGGCAGCTTGCCGAATATCGCAAGTACAGGGTCCAGCCGTGCTGGCTGTGCGGCCACGACGTCGACTACTCCGCTCCGCACGACGACAGCAGTGCGCCGTCTGTCGATCATGTCAGGCCGAGGTCCACCCACCCGCATCTGATCAACGAGCCGTCGAATCTGAGGCTCGCCCACTTGGGCTGCAACAAGAGCCGAGGCAACGGGAGGCCCAAGCTGGACCTAGGCCTCGGCGGCGATACGTTCTAGGAGGAACAATGGACGCAGAGGCAGAGTTCAAGGCCGCAATCGGCGCTCCGGCCGACGCCGACCTGACCACCAAGTCCGTGTGGACTTGGCCCATCGAGACGAAGGACGCCTCGCGCGCACATGTACGCGAATCACGCACGCGCGTCGTTCGCGAGAGCGCAATCGCGCGCGTGACGGGTAGCTGACGAACGACATACTGGTGGCCCGGTCGCTGACCGGGCCACAGTTCTATCGGCGGGTCGAGTCCAGAATCGCCATGATCCCGCAGACGATGATCACGAGCACGCAGATGAAGAACCAGAATCCCATCTCAGTTCTCACCCGCCCTCAGGAGCTTGGTCCACTCATCATGGCACCAGCGCCAGTGCTGCACGAGCGTCTGGGGGACCTCGTTCCCCTCGGACACCAGCCGGGCGATGCCGTTGGCAGCGATGGACATCTCCCGGAGAACCTGATCGGCGTACGACGGGCCGAACCGCGACTCGAAGTCCATGGCCCCTACGCCCAGTCGTCCGCGGTGGTCTTCGTGAAGACAACGACCGTGAGGCCGGACTTCGACACCCACGGGACCATGCGGTCGGGCGTCTTCTTGATCATGGCCTCGAACTCCTTCGCCTCGGCCTCGCCGCTCATCTTGGCGATACGGGCGATGGTCTGGCCACGGCGGACCTTCCAGGCGCGGCGCACGGTCTCGGTCGCGGGGTCGAAGGTGGTGATATCGGTGATCGTCGTAGCGGACATTTCGGGCTCCTCGGCTTGTCGGCTTGAAACGGTTCAGTTGAACCTACAACAACCATGCATCGGCCGACCGAGGAAGTAAAGGGGTAAAGGTAACTTAGCCCCACTCACGGCGGTCAAATGTCCGAGTCCGGCGGCCCGCATATCCTCCTCGAGCCGCGGCTCGAGCGCGCTCCGATCGCCCGTCGCTAGGGCTGGAACAAGTCCCGCAGCGTCTGTCGGGAGCCACGCCGCGTGCCGCCTCAACGCCTCCCGGGCCTCGGCGGGGCCAGCAGCAGAGCCAGCCCAGCGAACCTGCCGCGGTGCCCCCACGAGGGAAACGAACGGCTCGTCACCGGGCGTCGCCGCCCTGACCTTCGCGGGCGCCTCTACGACGTCGCCGACCTTGACCCGTGCGAGGGACTCCCTGCCGGTCACGATGACGCGCACGGAGGCCGAAAAGCGCTGACCGTCGCGTGTGGCCTCGAGGAGTCGGGCATTGGCCACGTAGCGCTTCTCCGCGCTGCCCTCGCCACCGGGACCCTGCCAGCCCGGATCTTGCCAGCTCGGGCGCTGCCCGGCGGGCCGTTGCAGATGTGGCTCGGCGAGGATCTCGAGGACGGCGGTCGTGGCCCCTCCCTCTGTGAGGAGTGCACCGACGGGGCCGGCCGCGTCGTGGGCGATCCGGGCCGACGCAGCGGCATAGCCGACGCCCCAGGCGGAGACCACTGCCACGGCGAGCAGCATGACGCCATGCCTCCCGAGATCGGGTCGGAACGCCGACCAGGCTGCGGCGAGTGCCAGCACCCCGAGGCCGACGAGGGCAACGACGAGAGCCGTCGACTCCGCGGAGAGGCCGAGGCTGAGGCCGAACGGGGCCCACACCGCTCCCGTCCAGGCCGCCGCGGCGAGCGGCAC
>NZ_JBKZWT010000129.1:0-9539 GCF_047759905.1 Sinomonas sp. G460-2
GGGCTCGACGACGGTGCCCTCGACGCCGTGCTCAACACTGACGGCGGCGCGCTGGCGCTCGGTCACGCGTACGGGGCCTCGGGGGCCGTCTCCGTGGTCCGGTTGCTCGCGCGGGCGCAGTCGCTCCCGGACGGGGCGCCGTGCCTCGCGATGATCAGCTCGGCCGGCGGGATTGGCACGGCGGCCCTCTTTGAAACCCGCCGCCTCCCCTGCTAGCCCTCCGGTTGTGGGGTCTCTGGCGGGCCGTTGCGGGGTCTGCCAGCTGATTGTGGGGCTCTGGACCCCTCAACCGGCGGTCGGGCTAGTCGCCGTCGGCGAGGCCTCGGGCCGCGAGCGCCTCGCCCGTCCGCCGACCGTACGCGACCGCCGAGAGGACCACCGGGATGGTCCGAGCCCGCACGTTCCGCTCGAGCCCGCGGGCCCGCGCGGCGTCGCCCACGTCATCGAACGCTCCGGCGAGCACCGGGATGCTCCGCAACATGATCGCGATCGCCAAGGCGAAGCGCTCGGGGTCCGCCCCGAAGCGCCGGAACGGCCGCGCGAGGCGGGCGACGGCGTCGAGCAGCTCCCGGAGCGGGACGGTGGCCGTCAGGAGACCCGCGGCGAGGAAGCACATGAGGAGGTTGAGCACGATCCGCGCCGCCGGGGCCGGGCCGAGCTGCCACCACTGGAAAACCCCCAGCACGCCGCACAGGGGCAGGATGAGCTTGCCCGAGCCGGCCAGGCGTCGCCATCCGAGGCGCGCGGAGGCCCACCCGGCCACGAGCCCGAGGACGGCAACGCCAGACACCCGCCAGTCGAGCAGCACGAAGCTCGCCGCCCCCGCAGCGATCACCCCGAGGAACTTGGCCCACAGCGGCGCCCGGTGCAGCCACGAGTGCCCAGGCACATAACCGGCCAGAATCCCGCCGGCAGGACGCCCCCTCATCGGTGACCCGTGGGAAGCGCGCACAGCGCACGGTAGAACGCCACCGCATCGGTCGGGTCGCCGTCGAACGCGATCCTTCCGCCGTCGACCACGAGGATGCGCTCGGCGTCGAGCGCGAGTTCGAGATCGTGGGTCGAGAACACCACCTGCTGGCCCAGACTGGCCACGGTGCGGCGCAGGAGCTCGCGGTTACGGAGGTCGAGCAGAGTGGACGGCTCGTCGAGCACGAGCACCTCGGGCTCGACGGCAAGCACGGCCGCGAGCGCCATGAGCTGCCGCTCGCCGCCCGAGAGCTCGTACACGCTCTGGTCGGCGAGCGCCGCAAGGCCGAAGCGGTCCAGCACAGCCTGCGCCGCCGCGGAACGGTCGGCGCGGGAGCGGTGCCGCTTGCGCAGCGAAAGCTCGACGTCCTCGCGGCCGGTCGGCATGACGAGCTGGGCGAGTGGGTCGGTGAAGACGAATCCCACGCGCTGACGCACCGCCCGCCCGTCGCGCACCGTGTCGAGCCCGCCGACCGAGACCGAACCAGACGAAGGCTCGACGAGCCCGTTCAGCAGCCTCAGCAGGGTCGACTTGCCCGAGCCGTTGGCCCCGATGACGCCGATGCGCCGCTCGGTGAGCGTCGCGGACACGCCCTCGAGGACCACCCTGTCCGGGCGGTCCTCGACCGGGATGGCAACCCGCACGCCGTCGAGCTCGATGCGGCTCACGCGCGCTTGACCCTCCGCACCAGCACATCGGGGAACGCGCGGTGCACGGCCACTGCGGCGATCGCGGCGACGATGTCCTTGATGATGTCGCCCGGGTAGTACGCGAGGTCCGCGACGAACGCGGCCTGCCACGAGAGCTTGAGGTTGATCATCATCCCTAGCACGCCGAAGCCGTGGATGATCACGACCGAGACGAGCAGCGACGCGACGACAAACCACAACGCGCGGCGCGATGCCGCGAAGCGGCGGATCACGAGCTCGGCGAGGAGCCCGAGCACGTACGCCCCCACGAGGAACGCGACGATGTAGCCCGCCGAGCCGCCGGCGAGGATCTGGAGCCCGGCACGCCCGCCCGAGAAGATGGGCAGGCCCGCGAAGGCGAGGACGAGATAGAGGCCGACGGCGGCCGCGGCCCGGGTGCCCCCGAGCACGAGCGCCGTGAGCGCCACGGCGAGAGTCTGCAGCGTGATGGGGACGCCGAAGCTCCCCACCGGGATGCCCGGAACGATCGCGGACGCCGCGATGAGGGCCGCGAACACGGCGACGAGCGCGAGTGACTGGGCGTCCCACGCGCGGCGCCGTCGCGAGGTGCCGTGGCCGTGGGGCGCGGTCTGCTGGCTCATGCTTCCTCCTTGGCGGCCCGGCGCACGCCGAACCCTTGACTCAGAAGGCTACGCACCGCCGTCGTCCTCTATTTTGTGGGCATCCCACGAGCAGGGGCGATCCGCCGTTGGCGATCCGCCACAAGTGCGTGCCGGTAGACTGGTCCAGGCCCGGATCTGGGCCGCGACCCCGAAAGGCCTACCCCGTGATCACTGTCCAGAACCTCGAACTCCGCGCTGGCGCGCGCCTGCTCATGGACGAGGTGACGTTCCGGATCGACAAGGGGGACAAGATCGGGCTCGTGGGGCGCAATGGCGCCGGCAAGACGACCCTCACACGCGTCCTCGCGGGCGAGGGTATTCCCGCGGCTGGCACGGTCACGCGCAGCGGGGAGGTCGGCTACCTCCCGCAGGATCCGCGGACCCCGGACATGGAGCAGCTCGCGCGGGACCGCATCCTGTCCGCGCGCGGCCTCGACGTCGTGGTCCGGAAGCTTCGCGAGGCGCAGACAGCGATGGCGAGCGACGACGCTGACGTGCAGCGCAAGGCGATGGGCCGCTATGACCGGCTCGAATCGGAGTTCCTCGCGGGCGGCGGTTACGCGGCGGAGGCCGAGGCCGCGGCGATTTCGGCGAACCTCGCGCTGCCGGATCGCATCCTCAACCAGCCGCTCCGCACGCTCTCCGGCGGCCAGCGCCGCCGCGTCGAGCTCGCGCGCATCCTGTACTCGGCCGCGGACACGCTGCTCCTCGACGAGCCCACCAACCACCTCGACGGCGACTCGATCGCGTGGCTGCGGGACTTCCTCAAGGCCCATCAGGGCGGGCTCATCGTCATCTCGCACGACGTCGAGCTCCTCGAGGCGACCGTCAACAAGGTCTTCCACCTCGACGCGAACCGCGCCGTGATCGACATCTACAACATGGGCTGGAAGCGCTACCTCACCCAGCGCGAGACCGACGAGCGCGCACGACGGCGGGAGCGCGCCAACGCGGAGAAGAAGGCTCAGGTCCTCCTCGACCAGGCGAACAAGATGCGCGCCAAGGCGACCAAGGCGGTCGCCGCGCAGAACATGGCGAAGCGCGCCGAGCGCCTGCTCGCCGGGGTCGCGGAGGAGCGCGTCTCGGACCGCGTGGCCGCGCTGCGCTTCCCGGAGCCGGCCCCATGCGGGAAGACCCCGCTGCAGGCCGAAGGGCTCTCGAAGTCGTACGGTTCGCTCGAGATCTTCACGGACGTGGACCTCGCCGTGGACCGCGGGTCCCGCGTGGTGATCCTAGGCCTCAACGGCGCGGGGAAGACGACCCTTCTGCGCATGCTCGCGGGCGTAGACTCGCCGGACACGGGCGAGGTCGTCCCCGGGCACGGGCTCAAGGTCGGCTACTACGCGCAGGAGCACGAGACCCTCGATCCGGACCGCACCGTCCTCGAGAACATGCGCCGCGCCGCGCCGGACCACCTCGGCGACGCGGACGTTCGCGGCATCCTCGGCTCGTTCCTCTTCACAGGCGACGACGTCGACAAGCCCGCCGGAGTCCTCTCGGGCGGCGAGAAGACCCGCCTCGCCCTCGCCACGATCGTCGCCTCGAGCGCGAACGTCCTGCTCCTCGACGAGCCCACCAACAACCTCGATCCGGCGAGCCGCCGCGAGATCCTCGGCGCGCTCAAGACGTACAAGGGCGCCGTCGTCATGGTCAGCCACGACGAGGGGGCCGTCGAAGCCCTCAGCCCCGAACGAGTTGTGCTGCTGCCGGACGGCGTCGAGGACCTGTGGAGCGCGGACTACCTCGACCTCATCACGCTCGCCTAGGCGGCACGCAACACTGCTTAACTTCTGCCTAACTTTTTGACAGTCGGTTTACTCAGGTTGTCATGAGGCTGCGGACCCCCTAGCGTGTGGGTTGCACGCTTGATGTGAAACATGCAGGGGGGTCATGGGCTTCGAGCATCCATTGCTCGAGCGGTGTGTCGGGCGCTTCGCGTGCGCCCAGCTCGGGGGTAGCGTTGTCGCGCTGAGTGAGCCGCTCGTGGATTTCATGGTCGGGGCCGTGAAGCACGGCCTCGTGCCCGTCGTCGTCAGCCCCGGCGGCCCGCGCTGGACCTGGCTGGCTCGCTTTGTGCTCGACGGCGTGGGTGGGCGCCGGATCGGGGCCGTCAGCGCCGGGTTTGTCGACGCGCGGGACGGTGCGCTCCACGAGGATCTTGAGGCCCTCCTGAGCGGGCAGCCCTCGGTGCGCGCCTACACGCCCGGACCGGCGGATCTCGATGCCTACCAGGCGACGTTCTCCGTAACCGTCCACTACCCGCCGCTCGAAGCGGCGACCCTCGGCCGGCCAGGAGAACTCCTTGCCCTACACCTGGCCGGCGGCCCACTCACAGCGTGGGGTCCCTACGAGCCCGCGACTCTGGACTGGGACCGTGCCGCGTACACCGCGGCCGTCCGCCGGCGGATGCCCGCCGACCTGCGCCTCGTCCTCGTCGGAGACGGGATCCAGATGACGTCCCTCATCAAGCGCACGCGGACTGGCGTCGAGGAGACGGTGAGCGGTGTTGCGCTGCTCGGACCGGCGTCGATGGATCTCGCGGTGGTGGGGGAGAAGGCCGCGGACGCCCTCGCCGCCGTCGCCCATGAGGTCCCGCTCCCCGTCCTCGGCACCGTCACGGCCCAACTCGGTGCCCACGATCTCATGAGCGCACTGACTCCGGATCCGCCGCCCGTGCCGGTCGCGGCCCTTATCGGGCCGCGCGCCGTGCGCTCCATGGCGCGCGACGTCGATGGGTTGGGTCGCGATTTCGCGGTACGAACCGCGGGGAAGCTTCGCGTGCCGTCAATCGTCGCGACCTTCGCGGGGGCCGCGCTCCCGCCATGGGACGAGGCACAAAGGTTCGCAGAGGCGCTCGGAAGCGAAGCGATCGGCCGCGCGTTCGCGGCTCCTCGTCGGGGAGGTTCGGGCGGCGGAGCTGATCGTGGCACCAATTTGGAGGGAGTCATCGTGGAAACGAAGGGGGCACGGTGGTGAGTGGCTGGAGACTCGTCCCTCGTGGGGTGAGCAGCGCCTTGGTCTCGGCTCAGGATTCGGTGGAGCAGATTCGAGGCGGGCTTAATGCCCTGTCCTCGGCGCCCGAGTCCTTGGCCGGCGGGGCTGGTGGTGATGGGGTGGTCGCGTCAGCGTTCGCCTCATTTCTCGAGGAGCAGGCCTCGGGCCCGCTCACGTCGATGATGAGCAGATACTCGGCGGCCCTCACGGGGACTGCGTCTGCTGCCGAGGCCTACGTGGCGGGCGACGAGGAGATGGCCTCGAACTTCGTGCGCGATGCCGGGCAGGCAACGTCGTTCGAGGATCAGCCCCGGTTCAAAGGCCGGAACACGGCATGGTAGCGGCCGTGGCGGGAGCTGGCGGTCTCATCGCCCCGGATCGGATCCCGGGCGAGGAGCTGGATCCCGGGCGGGTGCGGACTGTCGCGGAGACCCTGATTGCGTCGAGACGTCGGGTGGCGACCGGGGCGGATGGCGTCGAGGCGGCGTGGGCTGGTCTCCCGGCGGCGTTCGAGTCCCCTGAGGCACCGATCGTGTACGGGGCGATGGAGCCAGCGAACCAGGCAGCCCGCGACTTCGCGGGACGGCTGGACGCCGTCTCGCGAACCCTCGATGAGTACGCGGAGCGGATTCGGCCGATCAAGGCGGATCTCGCGTCCGTGCGGGCCGACGCGATGGCGTTCGTGGAGGAGGTGGGCCCGGACGGGCTCGTATGGGTGAACGCGTCCGAGACCAAACGGTACGAATTCGACGCGCTCGCCACGGCAGGGATGGGCGCCTCGGGGATGGTCGACGGCGTCGCGATGGGTGCGCTGCTGTCGCCTCAGGATCCGGTGGACTACTTGATTTCGAAGGGCGAGACCGCGCGTTCGGGGCCTGCCGGCCCGCAGATCCTTGCCCCGTGGCACGAGTCGGGATCCTATGTGGATCGGAACAACCGTTTGCTGGACCGCGTGGCGGATGCGTTCGCGAAGCTGAGCCAGGCCGAGGCCGACTGTGCCGACGAGATCAACCGGCAGCGCACGGTGTCCGTGGCGCCCGTTTCTCGGATCGAGTCGTGGGAGCTCAAGCTATCCGGTGCCGGGGCGGTGGATCTGCCCTGGGGCCAGCGGGCCGAAGAGGATCGCAACTGCGGGGAAAGCATCTGGTGGGGCGCTGGCAATTCCATGAACGAGACGGTGCAGGGACTGGGCGGGCTCGCACTCGGGTATGACGCGCAGCGGGACGAGTTCTGGCGAGGGGAGGCCTACGCGAGCTCGTGGAAGGGCTTCGCGGTCGGCATCGGCTCGATCGCACTGGCGCTGAACCCGCTCTCGCCGATCCTCGGCCGGATGGGTGTGCCCGTGTTCAAGGAGGTCAACGACAACGTCGAGGCCATGGCCAAGTCGCTCGTGGCGTGGGACACCTGGGGGAAGAACCCTGGCGAGGCCCTCGGAATGGCGGCGGTCGGCGTCGGAGGCTTTCTCCTCCCGGGGCCGGGTGAGGCGGCGGGTGCCCTCAAGGGCGCGAGCGCGGCATCGAAGCTCGCCAAGGGGTCCAAGACTGTCGAGGAAGCGGCCCAAGGCGGACGAACCGCCGAGGACGCGGCTGCAGGCGCGGGCAAGACGGTCGGGCACGTCGCCGGGTCAACCGAACAGCGTCTTGCCGAGCTGGAGAAGGCCGGGCCGGACGCCGCAACGCGCGGCCGCCACGCGAGCGAGACGCTCTCCGACCTCGGTGCCCATGAAACCCGCCTCGACATGGGCCATGGGGACGCTGCGCCCGCGCACCCGGAGCCGGACAGAGTCCGCGGGCCCGGCCAGCAGCCGGAGGCGCGGGCCGAGACGTCAAGCGTGGACCAGCAGCAGGCTGTCGAAGCGCCGCCAGCTGGTCAGCCGATCCACTACAGAGACCATTTCACCGTTCCGGAGCAGTTTGCTCGGCCGGAGTATCGGCACGAGGTTTCTGTGTCGGCCGACGTGATCAAGAAGCCCCAGACGCCCATATCTCGCCAGATGAACTTACAGCCGAATACGCTCTATCACATTGAGGGGAGGGGAGACTTCTATACGGGCGAGCACGGCAAGGTCGTCTACGTTGAGGGGCGTTATGGTACGAAGGGGAACCGTTTCTGGGACCTGATGAAGCCGGAGGCGAACGTCACATATGTCATTCATCCTCGTGTTGACGCACAACTTGACGGGGTGAGCCACGCTCACGTGTTCCTGACCGATGCCAGAAGCCGGGTGGTCCGGGCTTACACAGAGGCGCTCTCGCTCGGGACGGGCGACCGCATCCCAACTGCGCAGGCGAGCGTTGGGCGCCAGGGTGGTGACGAATTCGAGGGTGGCCACGTCTTCGCCGACTCCACCGGTGGTGGAGGCGAGAAAATCAATCTGATTGCCATGTTGCGCGAAGTGAATCGTGGTATCGGTGACAGCTTCGGCAACCTCGAGGGGGAGTGGAGGTCGGCATTGAGGTCCGATCCGAAGTTCAGAATCGAAGTCGACATTCGTATCGACTACCGCGAGACTCGGACGGTCCCGACCGGATTTGACGTTTGGTATTCGACTAATGGCAAGAAGCCAATTGTTAGGGAATTTGATAATGAGTAGGGAATCTGACCGCGTTGATTCGCGAGACATCCTTGAAGAAATTGGTAGCGAACTCCGCCGTAGTCGAGCCGAGGGTGACGGGCAAATCATCCTCCGCATGCGCGCATTAGTAAAGCTCAGATCCTATGAAGCATATGCGTTGAATCCAAATGGCAGATATGAAGGTCCGGAGGGCCGTGTGAATGAAATTCACCTGAGCCGGGAGCTTCGTGACAAGTTAAAGGATCTGCGATCAGCGTGTTACCGTGAAAATGAGGGCACCTGGTTCAGTGCCCGCATTGAGGTGGCCGAATTCGGTAACCTTGCAGCTGAGTTTAATTACGACGATGAACCCGAATGGGATGCCCCGCCGGATCCTGTCGCGTACGTGAATGATTTTGAGGTGTTTCCCCGCGATGAGGCTCATCAGCCGGAGTGGCTGAAGAAGCAGCTGGCGGAGGGGAACAAGAAGATCGCGCGCCACATCGCGCGTGGTGGCAAGCGCTGATGCGAAGGGAAGTGATCTGATGTCCGAAGGCGGTCTGTTCGCCCAAGGCGAGGCGTTCAACAAGGTGGGGGTTGAGCTGTATCGTCTGCTTTCTCCGGGAGACGAGCGCATAGTCCTTTCGGCTTCTTCGCTCGTTAGCGTTCTTCAGGGACAGATCCTTGCTGTCAATCCAACGGGGCAGTATGCGACGCCAGAGGGACGAGTAAACGCGGTGACGGGCAGCGAGGCTCTGTTTCTTGCCGTGAGGGAATTGCGCGAGACGTCATACCAGGAGGGCCTCGGCACATGGTATGGACTACGGGTTGAAGTTACGCCCTCCGGCGGCGCCACCGCTGATTACAACTACGATGACGAGCCAACGTGGGACCCGCCGGTTGATCCGGAGGCCTACGTTCTAGATCAGCGCACATTCCCGCGTGACGAGGATGAGCGGCCTGACTGGCTCGTAGAACGTCTGGCGCAGGGCGGTTTTGAGACTGCTCAAGGCTGAGGGCAGATCTTGTACTCGGTGGAGATCCATCTCGAAAGTGAGTATGGCTACGAGATCGCAGCGCTGAATGAGGCGCCGGCCTACCTCTCCGATGCAGTTCGCGATCAGTTCGTGAGTGGACGAGCTCGCGCTGACGTCCGGCAGGTTCGGATGCCCTAACGCACCTCGAGCGGCTCCGCGGCCGTCACCCGGGCCAGGTCGGCGTAGCTGATGGTGAGCATCGACTGGTGGTCGCCCGCGCCTGCCCACAACAGGGGATAGCCCCTGAGATGCACGTCGATGAGCGTCCGCAACGGTTCTGGATGCCCCACCGGGGCGACGCCGCCCACGCGTTGCCCTGTGTGCTCGAGCACGAACTCGGGCGTCGCGCGCTTGATCTTCCCCGAACCGAGCTGCCGCGCGACGAGCCTCGTATCGACCCGGGCGGCCCCGCTCGCGAGGATGAGAAGCGGGGCGCCGTCGAGCTCGAACACGAGACTGTTCGCGATCGCACCCACCTCGCACCCGAGGACCTCGGCCGCCGCGACCGCGGTGGGCACGTCGTCGTCGAACGTTTTCACGGTGTCCGGCAGGCCAGCGGCGAGCAGGGCCCGGCGCACGCGGTCGACGGCGGGGCGGTCGCCGTCCAACCCGGTCACCGGAAGCCCTGGGCGTCGAGGATGGCGTCCTCTTCCTCTTCGGCGGTGGGCCGCT
>NZ_JBKZWT010000013.1:0-38356 GCF_047759905.1 Sinomonas sp. G460-2
GTTCGCGGTAGCCGGCCGGCCGACGTCGGACGCCTCGGGACTCGTGGCGGGCTTCGCGGACGCGACCGGGCACTACCTCCCGCTCGTGTGCACGCTCAACGCCTCGCGCGTGCTCGACGCGACGGCCGCCCTTCTCGGGGTGTCGCTGCCCGGGCTCACGGAGCTCGCGCTCTCGGCGCCGGTCGGGGCCGAGGGGCTCACGCTCGTGCCGTATTTCGAGGGTGAGCGGACGCCGAACCTCCCGGACGCGACCGGCTCCCTGCACGGCCTCACGCTGCGGAACTACACGCCCGCGAACCTCGCGCGCGCAGCGGTCGAGGGCATCGTGTGCTCGCTCGCGGACGGACTCGCGGCCCTGACCGCGCAGGGCGTCGCGGCCGAGCGGATCATCCTCGTGGGCGGCGGGGCGCGCTCCGCCGCGGTCCAGGAGGCCGCGGCCGCGATCTTCGGGCTGCCCGTGCTCGTCCCCGAGCCGGGGGAGTACGTGGCCGACGGCGCCGCGCGTCAGGCGGCTGGAATCCTCCTCGGGCGGTTCCCCGAGTGGAAGAATGCGGGGACGGCCACCGTCTCCGCCGCCGCGGCGCCGGGCGTGCTCGAGCGCTACCGGAGTGAAGCATCGGCGAAAGGCAGGCCACACTCGTGAGTCCACTCAAGGTCCTCTTCATCGGGGGCAGCGGCACGATCAGCTCCGCGAGCACGCGCCTCGCCGTCGAGCGGGGCATCGAGCTCACGCTGCTCAACCGCGGCACCGGGCGGCGCGAGGTGCCCGCCGAGGCTGAGCAGCTCGTCGCGGACGTCCGCGATCCGGGCTCCGTGCGGGAGGCGCTCGGTGCGCGGGAGTTCGACGCCGTGGTCGATTGGGTCGCGTTCACGCCCGATCATGTGCGCACGGATCTCGGGCTGTTCGAGGGGCGCACGGGCCAATACGTCTTCATCAGCTCCGCTTCGGCCTATCAGACCCCGCCGGCGCGGCTGCCGATCCTGGAATCGACGCCCCTGCGGAACCCGGTCTGGCGGTACAGCCAGGACAAGATCGCGTGCGAGGACGTGCTCGTCTCGGCGTACCGGGAGAGGGGCTTCCCGGCGACGATCATCAGGCCCTCGCACACCTACGACCGCACGAGCGTCCCGTTCAACGGAGGCTGGACCGCCGTCGAGCGCATGCGCCAGGGCAAGGAGATCGTGGTGCACGGCGACGGCACCTCGCTGTGGACGCTGACCCACCATGAGGACTTCGCGCGCGGCTTCGTCCCGCTGCTGGGGAATTCCCGCACGCTCGGCGAGGCCTTCCACCTCACCTCCGACGACGTTCTGACGTGGGACCAGATCGCCCACATCCTGGCCCGCGCAGCCGGCGTCGAGGCGCGGATCGTCCACGTGCCCTCGGACGCCATCGCGGCGGCGGACCCGGACTGGGGCGCCTCGCTGCTCGGCGACAAGACCCACTCCGCGGTCTTCGACAACTCGAAGCTGCGCAGCGTGGTGCCTGACTTCGTGGCGCGGATCCCGTTCGAGCAGGGCGCGCGGGAGATCGTGGCCTGGCACGACGAGGACCCCTCACGCCGGCGAGTCGACCCGCGCTACGACCGGCTCATGGATGAGCTCGTGGAGCGCTTCCGGGTCCCCGCCGCCGCTCTCTGACCCTCTACTGATGTCGAAGGCTGATACATGAAGAACTGGGCTGGAAATCTTGAGTACTCCGCGGCCTCCGTGGCCCGGCCGGAGTCGGTGGGGGAGCTCGCGGCGCTCGTCGCCTCGGCCGAGCGCGTGAAGGCGCTCGGCTCGCGGCACTGCTTCAATGACGTCGCGGACACGGCCGGCGTGCAGGTGGTGCTGGACCGGCTGCCGGGCGGGGTCGAGGTGGACTCGGCGAGGCGGGTGGCCAGGGTATCCGGGGGCCTCA
This sequence comes from Sinomonas sp. G460-2, assembly GCF_047759905.1. Lineage (NCBI taxonomy): Bacteria > Bacillati > Actinomycetota > Actinomycetes > Micrococcales > Micrococcaceae > Sinomonas > Sinomonas sp. G460-2. Next base: position 1,904 of record NZ_JBKZWT010000013.1, read on the forward strand.
CGTACGGGGACCTCGGGCTCGCGCTCGAGGCCCAGGGCTGGGCGCTGCACAACATGGCCTCGCTCCCGCACATCTCCGTGGCGGGTGCGGTGCAGACCGGAACGCACGGGTCCGGGATCGCGAGCCCGGCGCTGGCCTCTGCCGTGAAGGCGGTCGAGTTCGTCCGGGCCTCCGGGGACGTCGAGCGGGTCGAGGAGGGCGACGGCGACGAGTTCCTCGGCAGCGTCGTGGGCCTGGGCGCGCTCGGGATCGTCACCGCGCTCGAACTCGCGGTCGAACCGACGTATCAGGTGCGGCAGCAGGTCTTCGAGGGGCTTCCGTGGGAGACCGTGCTCGCGGACTACGACGCCGTGGCCGGGGACGGGTACAGCGTCTCGCTGTTCACCGACTACGCCGGGGACACCGTGCCCCAGGTGTGGCGGAAGGTGCGGGTGGACGCGGAACCCGGGGCGGCGCCGTCGTCCTTCCATGGTGCCGTGCCCGCCACGGTGGCCCGGCACCCGCTGCCGGACATGGACGCCCTCAACTGCACGCAGCAGCTCGATGTGCCGGGGCCGTGGCTCGACCGGCTCCCGCATTTCCGGCACGAGTTCACGCCCAGCGCGGGCGACGAGCTGCAGACCGAGTACCTGCTGCCGCGCTCGCAGGCGGCCGGGGCGGTTTCCGCGGTGCGCGGGCTCGCGGGGAAGCTCGCGCCGCTGTTGTTCGTCTCGGAGGTCCGGACCGTCGCGGCGGACGAGTTCTGGCTCAGCCCCTCGTACCGGCAGGACAGCGTGGCGCTGCATTTCACGTGGCGGCCGCTGCAGGCCGAGGTCGAGGCGTTCCTGCCCGAGCTCGAGGCCGCGCTCGCGCCGTTCGCTGCCCGGCCGCACTGGGGGAAGCTGTTCACTGTCCCGACCGCCTCGCTCGAGCGTCTCTTCCCGCGTCTCGGCGACTTCCGCGAGCTCGTGGCGAAGCGGGACCCGGAGGGCAAGTTCCGCAACGTGTATCTGGACCGGGTCCTGGGCGGGCGGTAGCCTCTCGTCGCTCCGCGACCTTCGGAGGGTCCCCCCGTTGCGCCGTCACGTTTGCAGGGTTTCACACCCTGCAAACGTGACGGCGCAACGTTTGTCCGACATGGGCGACGCGTCGATGCGCGCCCGGATGTCTGTGGTCATAATTCAGCTCACTTCTATGCTCACGATGGCCCGGCCTGCACCGGGATGCGGGGTGGACTTGGCGGTGATGACACGGGAGACGCAGCAGCACATCTTGGCCGACGCCTCCTGCTGGCGTTCGCTGTAGAAGACGTCGCGGTGGTCGATATCACCGGTCAGCTCCATCACGTCCACCTCGCACAGGCCGCATTCCCCTTTGCGGCAGTCGAACATCAAGTCCGCCCCGGCCGCCTCGAGGGCCTCGAGCATTGAGCGGTGCTTCGGGACCACGGCTTCGAGGCCGAGCCGGGGAATCCGGACCACGAATTCCTCGGGGTCGAACCAGCCGCTGTTGCCGAACGTCTCGTAGCGGAGGTTCGGCAGGTCGAGCCCGGCGTCCTGCCAGGCGCGCCGCACGGCGTCCATGAGCCGGATCGGGCCGCACATGTACAGCTCCGTGCCCGGGTCGAGGCCACCGACCAGCGAAGCGACGTCGAGCGGGGTGCCCTCGGCGTCGACGTGGACCTCGATCCGGTCGCCGTGCTCGGCGCTGAGTTCGTCGAGGTACGCCATCCCCTCGCGGCTGCGGCCGGCGTAGACGAAGCGGTAGTCGGTCCCGAGCCGGGCCAGGACGCGGGCCATCCCCAGGACTGCTGTCACGCCGATCCCTCCGGCGAGGATGACGTAGCGGGCGGCCCCGACGCGCAGCGGGAAGTTCTGCATCGGCTGAGTGAGCTCGACGTCGTCCCCCTCGTCCAGCCCGTGCATGAACACCGAGCCGCCACGTGAGGCCGGCGTCCGGAACACGGACAGCGCAAGGCGCGTGCCGCCGTCGTCCGATTCGACGACCGAATAGGAGCGCACATCCCGCTCCCCGTTGACGACGACGGCGATGTCGACGTGGGTGCCGGGGGCCGCCCGGACCGGGGATTCGGGTTCGATGACGACGCGGCGGATGTTCTGGGCAACGTCTCGGAGCTCGACGACGCGCCCGCGCTGCCAGACTGTGCTCGAATTGGCGGCCATGGCTCAGGCGCCGACCCGAGCAGGCTGGGGCTCCTGGGTCGCGGCGAGGCGGCCCTCGGCCTCGAGCATGCGCTCGATGAGCCGGCGGACCCACATGCCTCCTGCGTCGATGTTGAGGCTGTAGAACTCGTAGTCGGGGTTGGCGTCGATCGCGGCCTGCTGGGCGGCGAGCATGGCCTCGTCCTCGCCGAACACCCCGTGCACGCTGTTTCGGAGCTGGGTCGTGATGAGCTGGCTGTCGAGGCGGTAGTTGCGCATGAAGGCCCAGAAGTAGTGGCACGTCTTGTCCGTCTCGGGGGAGATGGTGTTCATGACGTAGCCGTTCACGCCCTGGCTGCGGTCGCCGTCGGCCGCTCCAGTCCCGGCCTTGGCGACGCCGACGTCGATCCTGATGGTCGACGGAGCCTCGAAGTGGATGATCTGCCAGCGGTCCACCCGGCCCTCGAAGCCCGGGAACTTGTCGCGCATGTTCTTGAGCCAGAACGGCGGGGCCTCGATGTCGAACATCCAGCGGGAAACGGTCACGGTGCTGTCGTCGTGGGTGACCTTGAAGTCGGAGGCGCTCAGCTCCTCCTGGCCGATCGAGGAGGCGTGGACGAACTCCTCGTGGGTGAGGTCCATGAGGTTGTCGAGCACGAGCTGGTAGTTGCAGGGAGCGTAGATCGTCTCGCCGTCGCCGGCCCACTCCGCCGAACTCATCTGGTGCATGTCTGGGATGAGCGCGGGGTCGGCCTTCTCGCTGTCGCCGAGCCACACCCACGCGAAGCGGTAGCGGTCGACGACGGGGAACGAAGGCACCGTGGCCGAGGGGTTGATGGTCTCCTGGGCCGGCATGGACGTGCAACGGCCCGCGGAGTTGTAGGTGATGCCGTGGTATGGGCATTGGATCTCGTCTCGACCCAGGGTCTTGCCCATCGAGAGGGGGGCGAGGCGGTGCCAGCAGGCGTCGGCCAGGGCGACCGGCCGGCCGTCCTCGGTGCGGAAGAGTGCGAGGGGCCGGCCCGCGATGGTGCGCGCGAGGGGTTTGCGGGTGATTTCGTGGTCCCAGCCCGCGACGTACCAGGCGTTGAGCGGGTGGGCGAGGGTCTTGCTGGTCGTGGAGGTCGGGTGCGACATGGTGGTCCTTCCTGCCCGCCGCCCTTGGCGAGCAAACAACTATCTATCTCCATAGATAGATGGTGAGGTGAGACACACTTTATCTATGGAGATAGATAGTTTCAAGAGGCAGATAAGGTAGCCGGGTGAGCCTCAGGAACGCCCTCCTGGCGATGCTGACGTCGCAGCCCATGACCGGCTATGACGTCTACAAGAACTTCCAGACCTCGGTCGGGTACGTCTGGCACGCGCCGGACTCGCAGATCTACCCCGAACTGCGGCGCATGGAACAGGACGGACTGATCCGTGGCGAGACCGTGCCGTGGGGCAAGCGCGGCACGAAGAAGCGCTATTCGATCACGGAAGCAGGCGTCGAATCCTTTGAGGCGTGGCTCAATGCGCCGCCCGAGTACCAGCGCGAACGCGATCCCGTGCGGCTGCGCGCCGCGTACCTCGAATGGGCCAACCCCACGGCGTCCGCGGACTTCTTCCGCGCCCACATCGCGTACCACTCGGCGCGGGTCGAGGACTGGGAGGACATGATCCGTACCCTCCTCGACCACTCGAACCCGACCCTCGCCAAGCGGATCGAGGGCAAGGCCCGCGAGGAGGTCGCGCGGATCACGGCCTACAAGGTCTTCGCCTACGAGGGCATGATTGCGCGGGCCCAGGCAGAGATCGAGTGGGCCGAGAAGGGGCTTGAGCTCGTCGAGAGGCTCGGGGGACAGGGCTAGGCTGCGGCGGGGACGCCGACCACGGGTACAACGCTTTATTGCTGCAACCTCAGCCTTCCCGGGAACTTCCTCCTGCAAAGTGGTCTGGCGATGGAGGTAGATAAACTTCCCGGTGAAGGCGCATGCTCCCGCGAAATCGGCACCTTCACCATGCAATTATGCTGGTTAGTCATATGAGAATCCGGCCTGTTGTGCAATGGCGAAAGTCATGCAAGAGTGCACGAACCAGCGACGGCGATTGCATCGGAATCCCGTCCGGACACTCAGGGGGAAGCATTGAAAGCTCTAAAAAGTGCCGCGCTCTGCATCTGCGCGGCACTGGCATTGGCAATGACATCCGCGGTGCCCGTGCAGGCAGCAACGTCGAGCGTCAGCGGCTCGCTCAGCTGCCCCTCGGGTCAGGTCGTGTGGGTCTACGTGACGACTGAGTACAGCGCACAGGCCACGTTCTACTCAGGCACCGCCCGGCGCACCACGGACGGCGGCGGCTACACTCATGCCTACAACTATGGAACCAGGACGGCAAACTGGCGGGTGGAAAGCGATGGGAACATCTTGACGGTGAGCGACTACTGCGGCCCCAACGCGATGCGTGCCCAATGACCGAACCCACCCGGTCCGAGGTCGTGCGCACACTCGCCGCAGTCCCGGTCCGTGCGTCCCGCCAGATGACCTCCACCGAATATCAGTTCCGCGTGAGCGAGATCCTCAGGCTCTTCGACATCGAAGCAGTGGGCAGCGAGTGGGGCGTAATTTACGGGGACAAGGGCGTTGAGCTAGAAGACCAGCCTTTAATCGATGCCATTCGCATACTCGTTGGGAAGCGATTCGACATCCCGGAATCGCTGATGTGAACAGGCCAATGCCGGAGGCAAGCCAATCTGCATGATGCCAAATATCCGGTCGATGGGGTATGTCAGAAATGTCGAGGTTCGATCCTCCGTACTACGAACTCGACCGCGGGTGCATGATCCGCAGTTGATCCCATGCGCGCTCGGACGCGGCGATGTTCTGGTTCGACTTGTCGCGGTCCAGCGTTGCCAGTTCCACGGTGATCGCCTGCGCTGCAGATACAGCTCCCGTCAAGGATGGGAAGAAGCCGGCGCTCTCCGTGGGCACGACGATCCGGTGTGCGGCGTGCGCAGCCACTGGTGAACCTGCGCTGTCCGTGATCGAGGCAATGGGTGTGCCGACGTTGTGGGCAAATTCCACGGCGCGGAGAGTGCTGTCGTAGACGCGCCACAGGCTGATCGCAATCACAAGATCGTGTGGGGTAAGCCGGGCCACCGCGTTCGTCAATGCCGCTACGTCGGCGTCCAGCAACCTGACGTTGTACCCGGCAATGATGGCGTTGTGTTCCAGCGCCTTTCCGGGAATCGCGTAGCTTCCCGCGGCGATGATCAGCGTCTGCCGAGCGCCTGCGATGGCCTGTGCAATGGAGTGCACGGTGTCCATGTCGAGGGTCCGCTCGAGATGTGCCAGGTTGGTGCGGTCTGTCGTTATTGCCGTCTGGGCCGGGCTGCTGATGTGCCCGTTGTGCTCCGCCGCCACTTCCACGGCACTGAGGGACGCCAGGAAGCGGGAGCGCAGCTCGAATTGAAAGTCCGCCCAGCCCTTGAACCCCAGCGTTTGCGCGGTTCTTGTCACGGTGGATGCGTTTGAGGAAGCCGCGGCCGCGATGTCGCTGACAGATCCGTAGGACGCCAGCCTGGGCTGGGAGCGGAGGATGCCGATGACCTGTATCTGCCGTGCCGCCAGCTTGCGGCCCTGCGCGCGGCTGTCCAACCACTCGGTCAACGTCGAAGCGTTAACTTCGTGTTTCACCTATTGACCTACCTCACACCCGGGACATACCTTCAAGACGTCTGCACAGACTTGTGCATATTTCTAAAAATGTACAACTCCGCCCAAACCTTGGCAGGAATCACATGTCCCTTACCGCACGACTGGACCGGTTGTCACTCAGTCGACCACACTACAAGCTTCTCCTCATTGGGGGCCTTGGCTACTCCTTTGACGGCATGGATGGCGCGGTGGTGGCGTTCCTGCTGCCGCGCATCCAGGAACTCTGGGGCCTCAGCAACGCCAGCCTCGGCTTGGTTGGTTCAGCCGCCCCGCTTGGCTTCTTCTTCGGCGCCATCCTGGCCGGCTGGCTCGGCGACCGCTTTGGCCGCAAGCAAGTGATGATGTGGGCCCTGGCCTTCTACGCAGTGATGTCCGTGGTTGCGGCCCTGGCTCCGAACTTTGGAGTCTTCCTGGTTGCACGGGTCCTTGCAGGCTTGGGCGCCGGTGCCGAGAGCGTCATCATCGCTCCATTCCTGTCCGAGTTCATCCCGCCCAAGCGCCGCGGCTGGTTCATCGGCACCCTCGCCGGATTCTTCTCCTTTGGCTTCGTGGGCGCAGCGTTGATCGGCCGGTTTGTGGTCCCGATGGGTGCCGACGGTTGGCGTTGGGCCCAGGTCATCACGGCCATTCCCATCTTGCTGCTCCTTTGGTGGCGTCGCAGCCTTCCCGAGTCTCCCCGCTACCTGATCAGCCAAGGCCGCACGGAAGAAGCCGAGCGCGTGGTGGCGCGCTTCGAGGACAGTGTGGCCAAGGCCACCAACAAGCCTCTCACGCCGTTGGAGCCAGCCGCGGAGGACATCGCCACGCACCAGCAAAAGATCACAGTGTGGAACGCGCTCAAGTTCATGTGGTCCCGTGCTCTGCGTCGCCGTACTGCGGTGATCTGGCTGATCTGGTTCGTGATCACGTTTTCCTACTACGGTTTCTTCTCCTGGATCCCCACGCTTCTGGTGGGCCGCGGCATTACGGTGACCAAGAGCTTCGAGTTCTCGATCATCATTTACCTTGCGCAGATCCCCGGTTACTTCTCCGCCGCGTGGCTCTGCGACCGGATTGACCGCAAGAACACCATTGCCCTCTATCTGGCCGGCTCCGCGGTCAGCGCCTTTTGGCTCAGCCAGTCGAGCGATCCCGGCATGATCCTGCTGGCTGCGGCAACGCTGTCCTTCTTCCTCAATGGAACCTACGCAGGGGTCTACGCGTACACCCCCGAGTTGTTCCCCACGTGGATGCGTGCCACCGGCGTAGGGCTGGCGAGCGCGGTTGGCCGCATCGGAAGCATCCTGGCGCCATCGATCATCGGCATCTTCTCTGTCGCCTTGGGCTTCGGCGGCGTCTTCACCATGACCACCGTGGTTCTCACCGTCGGCGTCCTGGGAGTCGTCATTTTCGGCGCCTCTACCGCGGGCAAGTCGCTCGAGGACATCAACGCCCGTGCCGAGCATGACGCAACCCCAGTGGAATCGAGCGGCAAATGACAACTGCATTCCAAGAGACGTTCGAATCCCTCGAACAGGACCCCGGAGTGATCCTTTTCACGGCCCTCCAATGGATCCCCGAACGATCGGCGCTCCGCAGGGTCTTCACCAGCCACCCGGACGCCTATCCGCTGGGTGCGGAGAAGACGGTGGAGATCTCCCCGGGATGGCTCGGCACAGTCATCGTTGACAAGAAGCCCTTCCTGGCGGCAGATCTCGACGGACTCAGGGAGGTCTTCACCGACGTCGAACTCATCCAGTCGCTCGGCTGCGGCGGTGTCATCAACATCCCCGTCCTCCAGGACGGCGACGTCGTTGGCGTCCTCGCGCTGCTGGACGCCGAGGGCCGCTACACGCCGCAGAGCGTCGAAACAGCGACGACGACGGTGGCCGCCAGAGCGGCGGAACTCGCCGCCGCCTTCAGCCACCAAGTAGACATCAACGAAGCAACACGGAAGGACGCCCTTCAGTCATGAGCGGCACCACCCCGATTGTCATCCGCAACGCGGGCGTCCTGGACGTGCACGCGGGCACCTACTCAACAGCCGACGTCGTCAGCGTTGACGGGAAGATCCGCAGCGTGGCGGCAGATGCCGACGCCCCGAGGGACGCCAGGGTTATCGACGGCTCTGGGAAGTTCGTCATCCCTGGCCTCATCGATGCCCACGTCCACGTCCTGGCGTCCAGCGCTGACTTCCGCTCCCTGATCTGGACCCCGGCGTCGTACGTGTATGCGCAGACGGCCAAGATCATGGGCGAGATGCTCCGGCGCGGTTTCACTACCGTTCGCGATCTATCCGGAGCGGATTTCGGCCTCGCGCTGGCCCAGAAGGAAGGCTTGCTGGAAGGCCCCAAACTGCACTTCTGCGGCAAGGCACTCAGCCAGACCGGCGGCCATGGCGACATGCGCCTTCCCGGCGAGGACCATGACCCCAATGGCCGCGGTTGCTGCGGCATTGGCCGAGTGGCGGACGGCGTGGACGCGGTCCGCGCGGCCGCCCGCGACGAGCTGCGCAAGGGCGCCCACCATATCAAGATCATGGCTTCCGGAGGTGTGTCGTCACCTACGGACCGCATCGACTCCACCCAGTACTCCATGGGGGAAATGCGCGCTGCTGTGGAAGAGGCGGAAGCTGCGAACCGCTATGTCGCCGCCCACGCCTACACTGCGCGGGCTATTAATAGGGCGCTCGAAGCCGGCGTTCGGTCAATCGAGCATGGCAACCTGCTGGACGACGAGAGTCTTCGCCTATTCCTCGAAAAGGACGCCTTCCTGGTTCCAACCCTGGTCACGTACTGGGCGCTCAAGGAGGAGGGCAAGGAATTCGGCCTGTCCGAGGAGATGTGGAACAAGGTGGACACCGTCCTGACCACGGGACTGGAAGCTATCGCCCGGGCGCATGAAGCCGGCGTCAAAATGGCCTTTGGCTCGGACTTGCTCGGTGGCATGCATCGGCACCAGAACGAGCAGTTCCGCCTCCTCGGCAAGGTTCAACCAGCCATTGACGCCATCCGCTCGGCCACGACGACGGCGGCCCAGTTGCTTGAGCGTGAAGGCGAGATCGGCGTTGTCGCACCGGGTGCCGACGCAGACATGCTGGTGCTGGACGCCGACCCGCTGGCTGACGTTTCTGTGCTCGCGGACATCAGCGAGCACCTTGATTGCCTGATTCAGGACGGCAAGGTGGTGGCGACTTAGTGGGTGAGGAGCCCCTGATCAGCTACAGATCCCTGTCCTTGCCTTCCTTGGTGACGACCAGGGCTATTGCAGTGAGCGCAGAGAACCCGATCCATGCGAGAGCTACCATCCACAGCGAGCTCCCAGCGGCGATCACGAGACCGGTGGCGATCAGAGGAGTGAAGCCGGCCCCCAACGTGCTGGCCAGTTGGTAGCCGATGGACGTGCCGCTGTAGCGGATGTTCGCCGGGTACAGCTCGGCGGCGAAGGCGCCGTAGGGGCCAGCGGTAAAGCCCTGGATCACGCTGAGGCCTAGGAAGAGGGCGAGGAAGAATCCCCAGACGGAGCCGGAGTCAATCAACCACATGATCGGGAACGCCAGGATCATCGCGGCAACGGTGCCACCGAGCATCACCTTCTTGCGGCCGATCCGGTCGCTGAGTCGGGCGGCGATGATGATCATGATGATCGTTGCCACGCCGGCCAGTGCCTTGACGTTCAGCACTGAGGTCTGGGCCAGAGTGGCCTGCTCCACGGCGTAGGAGATGGCCCAGGCTCCCATGAGGCCCTGCGCGGCCTGACCGGCGATGCCTGCGAACACGGAGATGAGAAAGCTGCGGGGATGCCTTGTGATGACCTCGGCGGCCGGGACCTTGACCGGTTTGGCCTTGGCCACTTCCTTGAACGCCGGGGACTCGGACACTTTGAGCCGGATGACCAGCCCCACCACCACCAATACGGCGCTGAAGAGGAAGGGAACGCGCCAGCCCCAGGACAGGAACTCGCCCTTGGGCAGGGTGGACATGGCGCTCAGCACGAGGGTGGCGATGATGGTTCCGGCGGGGGCGCCCATGTAGGCGAAGGAGGCCGCGAAGCCGCGGCTGTTCTTCTTGGCGTGCTCGAAGGCCAGAAGCATCGCACCGCCCCATTCGCCGCCCACGGCGATGCCTTGGAGGACGCGGAGGACCACGAGCAGGATGGGTGCCGCGACACCGATCTGCGCCGTTGTGGGCAGCAGGCCGATCAGCACGCTCGCCGTGCCGATCATCACGACGGTGGCCACGAGCATGGCCTTGCGGCCCAACTTGTCGCCGAGATGGCCGAAAATGAATCCTCCGAGCGGGCGGGCCACGTATCCGGCGGCCAACGTGGTGAACGAGAGCATCAGTCCTGTGCCCTGATCCACGCCGGTGAAGAACACCTTGTTGAACACCAGGCTCGCTGCCGTGGCGTAGAGGATGAAGTCGTAGTACTCGATCGCTGTGCCAAGGAAGCTGGAGGTCAGGATCTTGCGCATTTCGCGCGGATCGGCCCCTGGTCTGTCAGGGGACGGTGCCGACGAAGCAGCCGGGTGCTGGGCGCTGTCTGTGGTCATGAGATTGCCTTTACGGGTTCGACGGCGGTGTCGGAGGTAGTACGTGGCGGTGAGGCGAAGGAAATGATCTCGAGGTCTTCTGGCACAACGAGACGGCCGGAGAACGTCTCCTGCGCCTTGAGCCATGATTCGGCCGGGGCGGAGGCCGGAACCAGGTGGTGCAGCACCAGCGAACGCGCGCCGGCCTCGGTGGCGAGTTCGCCGGCTTGCCTTGCGGTGGTGTGGGCGCGGCGGTGGTGGTCCATGGTGGCGTTCATGAGGGCCTGGTCCGTGTACTGGGCGGCAATGGTTTCCAAGTCGATGGCCTCGTGCATCAGCAGGTCCGTGCCTTTGGCGATGCGGACCAGATTCCGGCACGGAGCGGTGTCTCCGGAAATCGTCACGGAACCCTCGGCGGTGTCGAAGCGGAAGGCAAAGGCCGGAGCCGTGGGGTGGTGGGACACCAGGATCGCGGTGACCTCGACCAGCTCATCTTTGAAGATCGTGAACGGCTCCATGTCGGGACAGACGTTGTCGTTGGGGTCGAAGCCGGTCCTCTCGGGGAGCACGATGTCGTGGACATCGAAGTGCTTGGACGGTGGTCGGGTGAGGGAATCGAAGGTCCGGTCATTGATATCGGTGGCGTAGGCGGCGGACAGCATCTCAAACAGCTGCTCAATGCCGGGGCCGGGGTTGTCCGGCGCCACCATCTCGGGCATGGATTCGGCGCGGGCGGAAAGAGGGGGAAGCTTCCCACGGGGGCCTGGTCCGTGCACCCGGATGGGCTCCAGTGCCGGGTTCTTCCGCTCGAACTGGCCGAACAGGATGAGGGACGCGAGATCGACCGTGTGATCCGAGTGCAGATGCGTGATGAAGAGGCCGCGCACCTGGTCCATGCTCAGGCCGGCGTTCTTCAGCTGCCATCCCGTGCCCTGCCCGCAGTCCACCAAGTAAACGGCTCCCTGAATGACGACGGCGGTGCTGATGCCGCTGCGCTGGCTTCCGCCTGGCGCGTTCCACCATCGGGGGCCTCCGGCAGTGCCCAAGGTCACCACGTGCGGCCCAAGTCGTGGGTTGGACGGGTTCACGCCACTCCTTCGTGTGCTGTAGATGGTCGGTGCATCAAGCGTGAGCCAGGTCTCATGAGATGTAAAACAAATAGACTTCGGGCATAACCTAAGATTTCCTTATGAAGGAAATGACGCTGCGTCAGCTCGAGTACTTTGTGGCCGTCGCGGAGTCCCAGTCGATCACTCAGGCGGCCCTCAAATGCCATGTTTCGCAGGCGGGCATCAGCCTTGCGCTCAAGGAACTGGAGTCGGCTCTGGGAGCGCAGCTCATCATCAGGCGCAAGTCCAAGGGCGTGTACCTCACGCCCATCGGCAGTATGGCCGCGACCCGCGCCCGCGCACTCATCGGCGAGGCGCGGCATCTGATCGATGCCGTGGATGCCGGTGCTGAAGGCTACTCCGGCACCTTCACGGTGGGCTGCTTCAGCACGCTGTCGACGCTTGTGCTTCCAGAGGTGGCGGAGTTCTTTGCGAGCAGGCATCCGAACGTGACCCCGGACTTCGTGGAGGGCTCCGGACCCGAGATCCAGGAGAAGATGCTACGGGGCCAGATCGATGTCTGCTTCATCTACGAAGCCCAACGTCACCCGGAGGTTGAGGCGGTGATGCTGCGCAGGCGGGAATTCCTTGTGGCGCTCTCGCCCAACCATCCGCTGGCGAGCAGGGGCACCATCGATTTGCTGGATCTCGCGCCCTATCCGGCAGCCCTTCTGAACGTGGAGCCTGCCTCGTACCTGAATGAGGCCATGCTGCGACGCTTCGGAGTGGAACCCAACGTCGTGTACCGCAGCTCCAACGTGCACACGATCCGCGCCATTGTGGGCCGGAATCTGGCGTACTCCCTGCTGATGGAGCCCGTGGACGAGAGCAGCGAACACCTGCCGCTGACATATCTCCCGATTGCGCAGGAAACCGGGACCAATTCAGTGCTTGTCTCGTACCCGCAGGGGGTCAAACTGTCGGGCCTGGCGGGGGACCTGATCGAGCACTGTGCCGGGCACCTCGGCACCGCTGGTCCGGGCGCACCCGATACGGGCAGAGAGGCTTAGCCCCAGAGGGCCTTTCGCAGGAGGGTTCGCAGTGAGGTGAGCTCGTCTGGTGCGAGCGCTGAAAACTGCTCAGCTTCGCATTCCCGCATCGCGGCCTCAGCCGCGGCGTGGAGGCGCTCGCCCTCGCGGGTTGCGAGCACGATCTTCTGCCGCCTGTCGGTCCGTCCCTGCTCTCGGGACACGAGCCCGCGACCCTCGAGATCGTCCACGAGGGCCACGATCTGGCTCGGGTCCAATGCGAGGAAGTCCGCGAGCTCGCGCTGGGTCGGCTCGAGGCCGCTGCATGCGAGGCGTAGCACCGAATACGACCGCTCGCGCAGCCCGAACTCGGCCAGGGCCTTGTTGTTGAATTCCGACCCCGCCGCCCTCAGCTTCGCGAGCAGGAGTCCGATGTCGCTTGCCACGGTTCCCTCGGCGAGCCGCGGGATCTCCTTCTGGTCGTGATCGGTCACAGCACCACCTCCAACAGGTTCAAAAAATAACTCATTGACATTTTCAACGATCGGTCTTTTCATGGACTGTGACAAGAGTCTCACGTCCGGAACTCCGGGCGCCAACGGGACGAAGCAGCACGAGTGCGAGGGAGCACGGGATGAGCCTGGCAGGCAAGGTAGCGATCGTCACCGGAAGCGGGCAGGGCCTCGGCCTGGCCTACGCCCGGGAGCTCGCGCGGCAGGGCGCCGCCGTCGTCGTGAACGACGTCAACGAGGCGGCCGCGGCCGCCGCGGTCGCACAGATCGAGGCCGACGGCAGGAAGGCCACCGCCGTCGTCGTCCCGGTGGGGTCGACCGAGGCCGCGAAGGCGCTCGTCGACGGCGCCATCGCCGCGTTCGGCCGCCTCGACATCCTCGTCACGAACGCGGGGATCCTCCGCGACAGGAGCCTCCTGAAGATGACGGACGAGGACTTCGACCTCGTGATCAACGTCCACCTCCGCGGCACGTTCACGTGTGTCCGCGAGGCGTTCGGCTACTTCAAGGCCAACAACGTCCAGGGCCGGATCATCGCGATCGGCTCCCCGACGGGCCAGCGCGGCAACTTCGGCCAGACCAACTACGCCGCGGCGAAGGCCGGGATCGTGGGGATGGTCCGCACGTGGGCGTTGGAAATGAAGAAGGGTGGCGTGACCGTCAACGCCGTCATCCCCGTGGCCGCGACCGCGATGACCAAGACCATTCCGTATTTCCAGAAGGCCGTCGAGGCGGACGAGCGCGGCGAGGCCATGCCGGCGTTCTTCCGCCGCGACCTCGGCTTCGGCACGGCCAGCGACGTCGCCGGCCTCATCGCCTACCTCGCCTCCGACGACGCGGCCGGGGTCACGGGCCAGGCGATCGGCGCGGGCGGGGACCGCCTCCAGATCTGGACCCATCCCGAGCCGGCGACGACGGACTACCGCGAGGGCGGCTGGACCTACGAGGCGCTCCAGGAGCAGGGCGCCGAGATCATCGGCGGCCACCTGCAGGGCGTGGGCGAGGAGTTCCTGCCACTGCCGGAGGAACTCCAGCCGCAGGCTGAGAGCGCAGCGGGCGCCGGAGCGCGCTGATGCGGTACGAGCTCGGCATCGACGTCGACAAGCTCGACGCAATCGACCTGCACGTCCACCTCGAGGTGGACTCGTGCGGGCACGCGTCCCTCCCGGCCGCGCTGACCGAGGCGTCCGCGAAGTACTTCAAGGCCGAGGACCGCTCCCCGAGCCTCGACAAGATCGCGGAGACCTACCGCGAACTGAACATGGCCGCCGTCGTCTTCACCGTCGACGCGCGGACCCAGCTCAAGCACGAGCCCAACAGCATCGAGGAGCTCATCGAGGGTGCGGCCCGTCACAACGACGTCCTCATCCCGTTCGGTTCCGTGGACCCGCGCACGGGGGAGGAGGCGATCGCCCGCGCGAAGCACCAGGCGCTCGAGTTGGGCGCGCGCGGGTTCAAGTTCCACCCGTCCTTGCAGGGCTTCGACCCGTCCAGCGAGGAGTTCTACCCCCTCTGGGAGGCGCTGCAGGAGCTCGGGCTGCCGGCCATCTTCCACACGGGCCAGAACGGGATGGGCGCGGGCCTGCCCGGCGGGCACGGCATCAAGCTGCGGTATTCGAACCCGCTTCTGCTCGACGACGTCGCCGCCGACTTCCCGGGTCTGACCATCATCATGGCCCACCCTTCGGCGCCGTGGCAGGACGAGGCGAACTCGATCGCGACGCACAAGGCGAACGTGTTCATCGACCTCTCCGGCTGGTCGCCGAAGTACTTCCCGGAGTCGCTTGTGAAGGCCGCGAACTCGATCCTTCAGGACAAAGTCCTCTTCGGCACCGACTTCCCGCTCATCACCCCGCAGAAGTGGCTCGGCGCGTTCGCCGACCTCCCGCTCAAGGACGAGGTGCGCGCCAAGATCCTCAAAGGCAACGCGGTGCGCCTCCTCGGGCTGGGTGCCTGAGATGCGGACGACGACGGAGCTCGCCTTGAGCGAGGAAACTCGCCTCTACGACGTGGCCGACTGGTACGACGCCGAAGCCCTCCTCACGAACGATGAGCGTCGGGTACTCGGGCGCCTCCGCAAATTCCTCGACGAGAAGGCCAAGCCTCTGCTGGGGGAGTACTGGGAGCGCGGCGAGTTCCCCGAGCAACTGCGGCAGCCGCTCATCGACCTCGACCTCATGGAGCCGGAAGAGCTCACGTGGGACGGGGGAGCGGCTCGCGGGATCTATCAGGGCTTCCGAATCTTCGAACTCGCGCGCACCGACGCTTCGCTCGCGACGTTCTACACGGCGCAGGCCGGCCTGTTCCGCACGGCGATCCGCGTCGGCGCCTCGCCTGAGCAGCAGCGCGAGTGGATGCCGCGCGTCGTCGATTTTTCGCTCACGGGCGTGTTCAGCCTGACGGAGCCCGAGCACGGTTCCGACATCGCTGGCGGGCTCGCGACGACCGCGCGGCGCGAGCCGGCACATGCCGGCGAGTGGGTCATCGACGGCGCGAAGCGCTGGATCGGTGGCGCCGCGACGGCGGACGTCCTCGCGGTCTTTGCGCGCGACGTCGCGGACGGCCAGGTCAAGGCGTTCCTCGTCCCGCGCGAGGCGCCCGGCGTCACGGTGTCGACAATCCACCGCAAGACGGCCCTGCGCATGATGCAGAACGCGCACATCACGCTCAGCGGCGTGCGCGTCACCGAGGCGGATCGGCTCCACAACGTCAACTCGTTCAAGGACGTCGCCGCGATGCTGCGGGCCATGCGCTCCGATGTCGCGTGGATCGCGACCGGCATTCAGGCCGGTGCGTTCGAGGCCGCCCTCAAGTACGTGCGCGAGCGCGAGCAGTTCGGCCGGAAGCTCGGCTCGTTTCAGCTCGTCCAGGAGAAGCTCGCGCGCATGCTCGGGAATGTCACGGCGAGCCTCTCGCTCGTCGTCCGGCTCACCGAGCAGCAGGAGCGCGGTCTCTACCGCGACCAGGATTCGGCCCTCGCAAAGATGCAGACAAGTCTCGCGATGCGGGAGACCGTAGCCCTCGCCCGAGAGGTCGTGGGCGGGAACGGCATCACGCTCGACACCGACGTGGCCCGCTTCCACGCAGACGCCGAGGCCGTCTACTCCTACGAGGGCACCCACGAGATCAACGCCCTCATCGTCGGCCGCGCGCTCGCGGGCGCCAGCGCATTCACTCACTGATCAACCCACCGGTTCTTAACCCACCCACCCCCTAGGAGACCCTCATGACCGCCCCTCGACTCGTCGTCGACTTCGACAAGCTCCTCACGATGTCCGGCGCCGATCTCGGCGCGACCGACTGGCTCGAGATCACCCAGGACCGCGTCAACCTCTTCGCCGACGCGACCGACGACCACCAGTGGATCCATGTCGACCCCGAGCGCGCCAAGGACGGCCCGTTCGGCGCCCCGATCGCGCACGGCTTCCTCACGCTTTCGCTGCTCATCCCGTTCTGGGGCGAGCTGTTCGACGTCGAAGGCGTCACCACGAAGGTCAACTACGGCCTGGACCGCGTCCGCTTCACCTCGCCGGTGAACGTCGGCTCGAAGGTTCGCATGGTCGGCCAGATCGCCGAGGCGACCGAGGTCAAGGGCGGCGCGCAGATCAAGGTCAACGCGACCATCGAGATCGAGGGCCAGGAGCGCCCCGCCGTCGTCGCCGAGTTCCTCGCGCGGTTCTACAAGTAATCGCTTCTCACCCACCCCTCCCTAGTCCGCCCACCCACCCGAACCCACCCCGCCCACCCCAAGGAACCACCATGTCTGGAACCACCCAGCTCACGCACATGAGCCAGACCGCGCAGCGCAAAGAGGCGCGCACGGTCATCCTGTCCAGCTACCTGGGCAGCACCATCGAGTTCTACGACTTCCTCCTCTACGCGACCGCCGCGGCCGTGGCGTTCCCGACCGTCTTCTTCGCCGGCGCCGACCCGTGGGCCGGAGCCGTCGAGGCCTACGCGACCTTTGCCGCGGGTTATCTGGCCCGCCCGCTCGGCGGTGTGATCTTCGGCCACTTCGGCGACCGGATCGGACGCAAGGGCATGCTCATCGTCTCGATGACGGTCATGGGCCTCGCCTCCGCCGCGATCGGCCTCGTCCCGGGCGCGAACGTGATCGGCTCGTGGGGTGCCGTCATCCTCGTGCTGCTTCGCGTCCTGCAGGGCATCGCCGTCGGGGGCGAATGGGGCGGCGCAGCGCTCATGGCCCTCGAGCACTCGGACCCGAAGCGGCGCGGCTTCGCGGCGTCGTTCGTCAATGCGGGCGCCCCCACGGGAGCCTTCCTCGGAACGGTCATGATGGGCCTCGTCTCGGCGCTGCCCCGCGCGGACTTCCTCGCGTGGGGCTGGCGCGTCCCGTTCCTGCTCTCGCTCGCGCTGCTCGTCGTCGGGCTTTTCGTCCGACTCCGCGTCTCGGAGAGCCCGATCTTCGCGGCCGCCATCGCTGCCGAGGTGAAGGAAGCGCAGAACACGGCGGTGAAGCGGAAGGTGCCGCTCTTCGAGGTGCTCCGCCGGCCCAAGGCCCTCGTGTTCGTCATGCTCGCGGGTGCCGCCGGCTTCGGCCTTCAGGTCTCCCTGTCCACGTTCGCGGTGACCTACGCCGTCTCGAAGGGAGCCCCGCAGCAGGGCGTGCTGTACGCGTTCGCCGGCGCTTCAGTCCTCTCGATCGGCATCGTGCTCCTCGGCGGTCGGATCTCGGACCGCTTCGGGCGCAGGCCGGTCATGATCGCTGGCCTGGTCCTGTTCGTCGCGTACCTCTTCCCGATGTTTGCGCTCCTTGGCTCGGGCAACGCGTGGCTCGTGTTCCTCGCGTTCACGCTCGCTCTCATGTTCCACTCGACCCTCTACGGCCCGTTTGCGGCGTTCGTGTCCGAGCAGTTCGGCACCACGTCCAGGTACACGGGCGCTGCGCTCGGCTACCAGCTCGCGACGCTCATCGGCGGAGGCTTCACGCCCGGCATCGTCGGTTCGCTCTACAAGGAATCGGGCCTCAGCGTCGGCGCCGTCGTCGGCTTCCTCGCTGCCCTGTCCCTCGTCTCCGCGGTCTTCATCCTCGTGACCCGCGAATCGAAGGACAATGACCTCACGACCGTCCGGTAGGAGGGACGCCATGTTCAACAACGGAGTTGGCTCCTGGCCCGAGCGCCGCCGCCCGAAGTCGGGGGCGAAGACCGCCCTCATCGCTGGGGAGCGCACCGTGAGCTATGCGGAGCTTGCCGAGCGCACGGACCGGCTCGCCAATGCGCTGCGCCGCCGCGGCGTGGCCCGCGGTGACCGGGTCGCGTACCTCGGCGAGAACGATCCGGCGTTCGTCGAGACGTTCTTCGCGTGCGGCCTGCTCGGCGCGGTGTTCGTTCCGCTCAACACGCGGCTCGCCGCACCCGAGCTGCAGTTCCAGCTCGACGACGCCGGCGTGCGCCTCCTCGTCGCGTCCGAGCGGCTCGGCTCGCTCGCCGCGGCCGCCGTCGAGGGGACGGGCGTGCAGCGTCGCCTCGTCGTCGCTGACTCGGGCGACGACGAAGGTGCCGCCTCCGGGTTGGCGAGTGCCGCCGTCGTAGGCGGGATTGCTGCCGACGGCGGCGCTGCCGCGACTGAGGTGGGGCCCGCCGTCGAACGCTATGAGGGCGCGCTGCTCTCGGCGCCCGCGGAGCCCGTCGATGAGGCGGTGACGCTCGACGATGGCGCCATGATCCTCTACACGTCGGGTACCACGGGGCGGCCGAAGGGCGCGCTGCTCACCCACGGAAACCTCACGTGGAACTGCTACAACGTGCTCGTCGACATGGACCTCGCGTCCTCGGACATCGCGCTCATGATCTCGCCGCTGTTCCACGTCGCGTCACTCGACATGGGCCTCCTGCCCATGCTCCTCAAGGGCGCGACGGTCGTCCTTGAGCAGAAGTTCGACCCAGGGCGGGCGCTTGAGCTCATCGAACGGCATCGTGTCACTACGCTGAGCGGCGTTCCCACGACCTTCCAGATGCTCGCCGAGCACCCGGCCTGGGACGCGACCGATCTTGGCTCGCTCGACAAGCTCACGTGCGGCGGCTCGGCGATCCCCTCCCGTGTGCTTGACGCGTACGAGGAGCGGGGGATCGGCTTCACGGCGTGCTACGGCATGACCGAGACCGCCCCGGGGGTGACGATGCTCCCCCGCGAGCGCTCGCGGGAGAAGGCCGGCTCGTCGGGGCTCCCGCACTTCTTCACATCGTTTCGGATCGCCGATCCCCTCGGCGAGGAGGTCCAGGTGGGGGAGGTCGGGGAGATCCAGATCATGGGCCCCAACGTGATCCGCGAGTACTGGAACCGCTCCGAGGCCACGCGTTCTGCGTTCGCCGACGGGTGGTTCCGGTCCGGGGACATGGGCTACCGAGACGACGAGGGTTTCCTCTTCGTCTCGGACCGGCTCAAGGACATGATCATCTCGGGCGGCGAGAACATCTATCCGGCCGAGGTTGAGGCGCTCATCGTCGAGCTGGCGGCGGTCGCGTCCGTGGCCGTGATCGGCGTCCCGGACGAGACGTGGGGCGAGGTGCCCAAGGCCATCGTGACCCTGCGCGAGGGCGCCGAGCTTTCCGAGCAGGACGTGCGGGCGCACCTCGACGGACGGCTCGCACGGTACAAGATCCCGAAGTCGGTCGTGTTCGTCGAGGAGATGCCCCGGACGGCGAGCGGCAAGATCCGCAAGGCCGAATTACGCAAGCAGTACGCCTCTTAGGCAGGGGGTTCCGGCAACTGCCCATCGCCGTCGGACGGGCCGCCGGCGGCGGCCTCGGACGGCCCTGGAGTCGTCTGGCCGATGGTCACCTCGCGTTGGTGCATCGCGCCGGTCAAGCGCAGGACGATGCTGCGGGTGGTTCCCTGAGTCGGGGCGGGAGCGGTCGTGGCGGCCCAGGCTTCACGGTCCTTACTGGGCATCGTCGACCCCCTGGGCGATGTTGACGGCGACTTCGGGGCTGGGCTCGAAACCGAGCCGGAAGGCGCGGAACCACGCGGCGCTGGCATCGGCTCTTACGGGACCCGTGTAGAGGTGCCAGCGACGCCCGTCCGCAACGGGGATCCCGGCGGTGCGCTCGAGCGGGCTCGGCTCGCGCTGTTCTTCCGCGGGCGGGTCGGTGGTCCACGCGATCGAGGAGCCGAGCGTGGGGCAGTCCGCGGCGAGGCCCTCCGGGCTGCGGACGACGGCGGGTGGTGCGGTCGTGTGCGCGCGCCCACCGGGGCGCCAGCCCTCGAGGATTTCGGCTTCGGGGCGCAGGCCGAGGTCGCCGTAGCGGCCCTGCCAGGTCTGGAGGGTCTGGCGGAGGCGGGCGAGGTCCGCGGCGTGCCCGGGGTCCCCGGCGAGGTTGCGGGTCTCGTGCGGGTCCGCGGCGAGGTCGTAGAGCTCCTCCGCCGGCCGGCTCGCTGCGACGAGGCTGCGCTGCAGCGGGGTCAGGAGATCGGGCCGGAGGCCTTGGGCGAGTTCCTTCGCCTCCTCGGAATGCAGGCGCCGCAGCTCCGACCACGTTGCGAGGTGGTCGGGGTACTGCGTGTGCTGCATAGCCGAACGGTCGGGATGGTAGTTCCGGATGTAGCGGAACCGCGGGTCGCGGACGGTGCGCGAGGTGTCCTCGGCCTCGTCCATGCGGTCGCGGCCCGCGTACGTGTACTGGTTCGGGGCCTGCGCGAGGGTGCCCTCGGCGTCGAACAGCGGCACGCCGTGCATGTGCGAGGGCATTGGCAGCCCGGCGGCGGCGAGCATGGTCGGGGCCAGGTCCATCGTGTGCACGAGGTCGGTGACCACGGTGCCCGGGGCGATCCTGCCGGGCCAGCGGACGATGAGCGGCTCCCGCAGGCCCGCCTCGCACGCCCACCGCTTGGCCCGCGGCATCCCCCGCCCGTGGTCGGACCAGAACACCACGATGGTGTCCTCGGCGAGTCCGTCCTCCTCCAGCTCGGCCAGGATCCCGCCCACCCAGTGGTCCATCTCCGCGATGAGGTCCGCGTACCGGGCGATCGCGTCTCGGAAGACCGCAGTGTCGGGGTAGTACGGCGGCACCGGGGCCGCGGCCGGGTCGTGCCGGGCACCTGCGGGCACGTGCGCGGTCGCGGCCGCGAACGCCTCCTCGCCGAGGTAGAGCTGCGACTCGTGGGTGGCCATCCCGTGGAACGCGGCGAAGAACGGCTGGTCGGCGTCGGGGCGGTTGCGCCAGTGCGCGTCGGGGGAGCAGTCGTCGAACACCGTCGGTGGGATCTCGACCTGGAAGTCGGTGAAGACGTTGTTCGTCGTGTAGTACCCCGCGGCCCGGAAGTACTCCGGCAGCAGCCGCACCTCCGGCGGCGGGACCGCCTTCGTGCGCATGTGCATCGTCCCGATCGCCGTCGGGAAGCACCCCGTCATGATCGCCGACCGCGCCGGTGCGCACACCGGGGCGGAGGCGAACGCGGCGTCGAACCGCGCGCCGTCGTCCGCCAGCCGATCAAGGTGAGGCGTCACCGCATACTCCGCCCCCGGCCACACCCCCGAATAGCACCCGAGGTCCGGATTGATGTCATGCGTGGAAATCCACACGATATTCGGCCGCTTCAAGCGGGCGTTCCCTTTCACAGGGCTAGGCCTTGGCCGAGAACGCGCTCAGGAGGGGATCGACCGTCTCGGCCATCCACTGGGCGAGCGTGGATCGCTTGTCCGCGAGGATGCCCGAGAACTCCGGGCTTTCGGCCAGGTTGTGCAGGCAGTCGGCGTCGACCGTGAGGTCGTAGAGCTCCTCGGGCGAGCGCGTGAGGTAGAAGTCCGACCGCGCCTTGACGGCGGCGTCGTTCGCCGAGGCACCGAGCATCGCGTTCCACGTCAGGCCGTGCATGTTCTCGGCCTTGTACTTCGTCTCGCCGTCGGCCCACGCGTTCCAGATGTAGCCGTAGCGGGCATCCTGGACGCAGCGCATCTCGTAGCGGTTCTTGGCCGAGGTCTCGTGGAAGACCGTGAAGACCCTGTCGCGGCCCTCCTCGTGCTGGCGGCGGAGCAGAGGAGCGAGGGATGACCCGTCGAGGCCTTCCGGCACTTTGGCGCCGGCCGCTTCGCAGAACGTCGGGAACAAGTCGAGCATGTTCACGAACGATTCCGTGTCCTCCGAGCCGGCCGTGGTGACGCCGGGCCAGCGCACGATGAGCGGCGTGAGTGTGCTGCGCAGGTAGCAGTTGGCCTTCGCGAACGGGAAGGCCATGCCGTTGTCCGAGAGGAAGATGACCAGCGTGTCCTCCGCCGTCGCCGAGCGCTCGAGCACGCCCAGGACGGCGCCGACGACGTCGTCGCACCTGCGTGCCGAGCTGAGGTATTCGGCGTACTCGGTGCGCGCGTCGGGCAGGTCCGGGAGGAACCCCGGCACCTTGACCTCGTCCGCCGTGAAGACTTTCGACGGCGCCGGGTATTGCGCGCGCTGTTCCTCGGTCCAGCGCTCCCGCTCGACCTCGCTCCCGTGGAAAGGCCGGTGCGGATCGTGGGCGTTGGCCATGAGGAACCATGGCCGGCCCTCCGCGGCCGCCCGCTCGAGGAACTGGGCGGTTCCGCGCTCGTAGGCTTCCGGGTTCCGGCCCATGCCGAGCTCCGCCATGTCGACTGCGGTGTCCCAGCCGAAGCGCTCCACGGGCTGGAGGTGCTTGACCTTGCCCAGAATGCCGGTGAGGTATCCCTCGGCCTTGAGCAGATCGTTGATGACCCCAATCCCCTCGTTGATCGGCTCGAATCCCTCCGCCCCGTTGCGGTGCGGCCAGAGCCCGGTCATGAGGGCCGAGCGGCTCGGCTGGCAGACCGCGGCCGGCACATGGCCGCGCCGGAAGATCATGCCCTCCGCGGCCAGCCGGTCGAGGTTCGGAGTCGCGTCGTGCGGGCCGCCGAAGGAGCCGGGGGTGTTCCCGTCCATGTCATCGGCCGTGATGAGCAGAATGTTCGTCAAGGGTTCTCCTATTGCGGATCCGTTGCTCCGTAACTGTCGTTTTGAGCGTTCAGAACGACAGTTACGGAGCAGTCGATCGAGGTGGCTCAGGCGAGGGACGAGCCTGGGGAGCCGGTGGGGACAGTCGATCGAGGTTGCTCAGGCGCCCTGCTCTGCGAGCAGGCGGTGCCGTTCTTCGCGGCGCTGGGCCTGGGCGTCGGGGTCGGCGATGGGCGCGGCGAAGAACAGCCTTTGGGTGTAGGGATGTTGGGGGCGTGCCGTGACCTGATCGCCGTCGCCGAATTCGACGATCTCCCCGTGGTACATGACGGCGACACGATGGCTGATGTGCCTGACCACCTCGAGGTCATGGGAGACGAAGAGGTAGGCGACGTGGGTCTGCTCCTGGATGTCCTTGAAGAGATCGAGGACGCGGGCCTGGGTGGAGAGGTCCAGGGCGGAGACCGGTTCGTCGCACACGATGAGGGCCGGCTTGAGCGCCAGCGCCCGGGCGATCGCGATGCGCTGGCGTTGGCCGCCGGAGAACTCGCGTGGGAGCCGGGATCCGGCGTCCGCGGGCAGCCGGACCATCTCGAACAGGTCGCGGATCCGCTTCTGCGCCTCGGCGCGCGGGGTCTTCCGCACGGTGAGCGGCTCGGAGAGGATCTGCTCGACCGTCAGGGACGGGTTCAGCGATGTGTAGGGATCCTGGAAGACGACCTGGATATCCGCGGCGAGCTCGCGCCGTCGCGCGCGGTGGGCATGGGCGATGTCCTGCCCGCGGAAGAGGATCTTGCCCGCCGTGACCGGGGCGAGGCCGAGCACGGCCCGGCCGAGCGTCGTCTTGCCCGAGCCCGACTCGCCGACGAGGCCTACGCACTCCCCGCGGTTTACGTCGAGCGAGACTTCGTGCAGGGCCCGGAACGGCTTGGCGCGGAACCGGCGGGACGGGTACTCGACGGCGACGTTCTGGATGTCCAGCAGCGGCTCGTTCATCGGATCGCCTCCTTGTGGGACGGTGCGGCGGCGGAAGCCACCGTTTCGAGCGGGCCACGCGGGGCGGTCTCGGAGAGGATCGCGCCGAGGAGCTCGCGGGTGTAGGGGTGCTGGGGGTCCTTGAAGATGGCCCGGGTGGGCCCGGTCTCCACGATCCGCCCGAGCCGCATGACCGAGACCCGGTCGCACAGGTCAGCTACGACGCCGAAGTTGTGCGTGACGAGGATGAGGGCCATGTTGAACTCGGACTGCAGGTCGCGCAGCAGGTCGAGGACCTCGGCCTGGACGGTGACGTCCAGGGCCGTCGTGGGCTCGTCGGCGATGAGCAGGTCGGGTTCGCACGAGACGGCCCCGGCAATCAGGACGCGCTGGGCCATGCCGCCCGAGACCTGGTGCGGATAGGAGTCGAAGGTCCGCTGCGGGTTCGGGATGCCCACCTTTGCCAGCAGCTTGAGCGCCCGCTCGGTGGCCTCCTTCTTCGAGATGCCCAGGCAGATTGTCATGGGTTCCACTAGCTGGGACCCAATCGTGAACGAAGGGTCGAGGTTGGACATGGGCTCCTGCGGGATGTAGGCGATGCGGCGCCCGCGCAGGTTCTCCATCTCCCGCTCGCGCAGACCGGCCAGATCCTTGCCCTGGAAGATGATCGAGCCGCCCGCGATGTGCCCGCCCTCGGGCAGGAGGCGCAGCACGGACCACGCGGTCTGGGTCTTCCCGGACCCGGACTCGCCCACCAGGCCGTGAACCTCCCCCTTGGCGACCGTGAGGGAGACGCCCTGCACCACCGTCTTCGTCCCGCCGCCGGAAGACGGGTACGCGACCGAAAGGTTCTCGATAGTCAGCACCGCCTCGCCCGCGGCGCCGCCGGCGTGCCGGATGGTCTCCTCGCCCGCGGTGGACAGCGCCGTCGTGCCCTTGCCGGCTTTCGCCCGGCTGCGCTTCGCGGGCCCGCCCGCGCGCTCGAGCTCGTCGCGCAGGGCGTTGGCCAGCAGGGTCAGGGCGATCAGGGTCAGTCCGATCGCGGTCGCCGGCCAGACGATCAGTAGCGGGTTCGTGTACAGGTTCTGGAACCCGTCGGAGAGCATCTGTCCCCAGGTGGGGACATTGATGTCGCCAAGGCCCAGGAACTCCAAGCCGGACTGGATCGCCAGACCGACCCCGGCCACGATCGCCGACTGGATCACAATCGGCGCCCGCACCACGGTGAGGATGTGACGGGAGATGATCCTCGCGTCCGAGAGGCCCGAGACCCGGGCGGCGTCCACGTACAGCTCGTTGCGGACCGCGGTGACCGAGGCGTAGACGAGGCGGAAGAACGCGGGGGAGAGGATGATCCCGAAGATCACCATCGAGGCCCACAGCGAGGGGCCGACGACGGCGCGCGCGGCGAGGAGCACGATGATGGCCGGCAGTGCCATGAGCAGCGAGATCACCCAGGTCCACAGGGTGTCGATCCACTTGCCGAAGTAGCCGGCCAGCAGACCGCCCGTCACGCCGATCACCATCGCGGTCACGAGTGCCACGAGGGCCCCGGCGAGGCTGAACTGCGCGCCGTACAGCAGCCGCGAGAAGACATCCCGCCCCGCTCCGTCGGCGCCCAGGAGGTGGGACCCCCCGGGGGCGGCCAGCACATCTGAGATGACGGCGGTGGTCGGCTTGAACGGGGCGATGAGCGGCGCGAACACGGCGCCGAGGATGATCAGGGCGAGGAAGCCTAGGGAAGCGAGCGCGAGCGGGTTGCGCAGGACGCGCCGCGCCAGCGCCGCCTGGGCGCCCATCTCAGGGGCTGTGGGGACGGCGACTTCGGGGTCCGGTGCGTGGAGTTGTGCTGTCATGACAGGCGCACTTTCGGGTTGAGCCAGCCTTGGGCAAGGTCGACGAGGAGGTTGAAGACGATCACGATCACGCCGGTCGCGACGAGGAGGCCCATCACGAGCGGGATGTCGCCCTGGGTAGTGGCCTGCACGGCCACCTGCCCCAGACCCGGGATCGCGAAGACCTGCTCCACGATCACCGCCCCACCGAGCAGGCCCACGAAGTGCACACCTAGGACCGCAAGAGCCGGTCCGGCAGCGTTGCGCAGCACGTGCTTGAGCACCACCCGGGATGCCGGGATCCCCCGCGACCGCAGAGTGCGCACGTAGTCGTTGCGCAGCGCGTCGATGACGGAGCCGCGTACCTGCTGGGTCACGTTCGCGATCCCGCCCAGGGCCAGGGCCGCGACCGGCAAGGTCACGGTCTTTCCCCAGTCGATCGGCGAGTCCGTGAACGGCACGTAGCCGGTCGGGTCGAACCAGTGCAGCGTCAGGGCGAAGACGAGCACCAGGCCCACCGCGAACAGGAAGCCCGGGATCGCATGCCCCACGACCGCGAGGAACTGGGCAAGTCGGTCAATCCACCCGCGTTTGGTCGCCGCGAGCACGCCCAGCACGACCGAGACGACCGCGATCAGGACGATCGCTCCCGTCACCAATGACAGCGTCACGGCCAGGCGCGAGGTGATCGCATCGGCCACGGGCTGGCCGCTGAACCACGAGGACCCGAAGTCCCCGCCCAGGGCGCGGCGCACCCATGACCCGAATTGGACTACGAGGGGCTGGTCAAGGCCCAGCTCGTGGGCCTTGGCCGCGACAGTGGCCTGGTCCGCGCTTTCCCCCAGGATCTTCCGCGCGATGTCACCCCCACCCAGGTACAGGAGCGTGAAGCCCAGGGTCGCAATGGCCGCCAGCAGCACCACGCCGCTTGCCAGCCTTCGGACTATGAATCCAAGCATCTCTTTTCCTCGATCCGCCTCGGCCGCTCAGGCCTTCGGCTTGATGTCCCAGAGGTTGGGCCACGCGTTGCCCTGGTTCAGGTCGACGGCGGTCTTGCCGTCAGTGGCGAAGTAGTTCGTCTGCGAGTACCAGGGGTCGAACCAGGCCTGGTCCACGATGTACTTGTTCAGCTCCTTGACCGCCGCGGTCTTGTCCGCATCGCTGCCGGCGCGGATCTTGCCCAGGAGTGCAGTGACCGTCGGATCGGAGTACTTGAACGTGTTCCACGTCCCGTTCGGGGCGATCATGTTGCTGATCAGCATCCAGTCGTTCGCGTCGCGCTGGAGTGTGAAGTAGGAGAGGCCGTATTTCTGGCTCTGGAGGTCTGCGATGAGGTTCTGGCCCGTGTCGACGAACTTGGTCTTGATGCCGACGTCGCCGAGCTGCTGCTGCAGGAGCGGCCACAGCGACTTCGGCATGAGCGGCGAGGTGGGGATCGTCAGCTCGAGGCCTCCCGCGTAGCCCGCCTCGGCCAGCAGCTGCTTCGCCCTCGCCGGATCGAATTTGTAGGCCGAGTTGAGTGACTCGTCGTATCCGACGGACGACTCGGGGAAGACCTGCCTCGTCGCGACCCCGCGCCCCTGGGCGACCGCCTTGAGCATCGCGTCGGCGTCGATCGCGTAGTTGATGGCCTGGCGCACCTTGACGTTCCCGAGGGCGGGATTTGACTTCCCGGACCGGTCGAAGAGCAGCAGGCCGGCGAAGTTCAGGTTCTGGCCGTTCGCCTTGAAGCCAGCAGCCTCGACCTGGGACACGATCGACGGGTCGTTGATCGCGGCAGCGTTGAGCTGCTTGCCGCGAAGGGCGTTGAGCTCGGACGTGGAGTCCGTGTAGACGTTGATCGTCAGGGTGTCGTAGTGGACGTTCTTCGCGTCCCAGTACGTGGGGTTCTTGTCGAAGACGTACGACGTGCCCACCACGGTCTTGCTCGTGTTGAGCGTGTAGGGCCCGGAGCCGACTGGCTTTGTCTGAACATCGGACTTGCCGAATTGTGCAGGGCTCTCCATGAGGCCGGCCGCCTGGCCCAGGTAGATGAGGAAGGCAGGGTTGGCCTGCTTGAGCGTGATGACGAGCGTGGTCTTGTCCTGTGCCTTCGCGTCAACCATGTCGGCGACCTTCGGCTTCTGCGGCGAGGTCCCGTCCCGGAACCGCAGCAGGTTCTGCGCGGCGACATCGGCGGTGAAGTGAGTGCCGTCGGAGAACGTCACGTCGTCGCGGAGCTTCATGGTCAGCACGGTCTTGTCCGCGTTGTACTCCCACGAGGTGGCGAGTGACGGCTGGAGATCGTGACCGCTCGAGGAGATCTTCACGAGCGTGTCATAGACCGCCTGTGCGTAGACCGACTGGTTCCCCCAGTTGAAGTTCCGGGCCTCGAACGTGGCCGGCGCAAGAACGTTGCCGAGGGTGATGTTCTTCTGAGCCTGCGCAGAGCCGCTCGCCGCCCCACTCGAGCAGCCGGCGAGCGCGAGGCCCGCGGCGACAGTCGCACACAGGACCGTCTTCTTCCAACGCATCATTACGTCCTTTCAGCTGCGGCGGCTGCGGGCCTCTCCGGACCGCCTGCCGTCTGTTCCGCGATGAACAGCTGACACGAGGATGGCACGGGCGTGATGTCGAGCACAAGAGGTAGATATCAAACTTTGCACATAGGTTGCTTCGGCAACAGCTTGTAAATTGGCAATCGTAGTGTTCCACTATTGATACATCCTCCGAAACTGCATGAGATAGGAGACGGTCGATGAAGATCATCTACGTGGACGTGGACTCCCTTCGCCCAGACCACACTGGGCCCTACGGCTACGCGCGGAACATCACGCCGAATCTGGACGAGATGGCCCATTCGAGCGTCATGTTCGACCGCTACTACTGCTCCGATTCGCCGTGCCTGCCCTCGCGCACGGCGCTCACGAGCGGGCAGCACGGGATTTCCAACGGCGTGATCGGCCATTTCGGCGACGACGCGCGGTTCCGGCTCGACTCCGGCCACGCGCCCCACCCGACCCGCCCGCTTCTGGGCCAGGCGCTCAACGCCGCCGGGTACACGTGCGCCGCCGTCTCCTCGTTCGCAGAGCGGCACCGCGCCTACTACTTCATGGGCAACTTCCGCGAGAACGTCCAGGTGACCCCGGACATGGGCGATGAGCCGGCCAACATGATCACCGACGCGGCGCTCGAATGGATCGGGCGGCACCACGACACCGAGGACTGGTACCTGCACGTCACGTACTGGGACCCGCACACGGACTATCTCCAGGACGAGTCGTGGACCGCGAAGGCCGCTGCGGCCGGACCCGCGCCGGCGTGGCCGGACCAGGAGGCCATCGACGCCCACGCCGAGGTCTACGGTCCCCGCAGCGCGCTCGACCTCCACTTCTCCGGCGGGCCCCGGAAGTCCCGCGTGCCGCACAACATGCCGGACGAAATCCGCACCCGGGTAGATTTCGAGCACCTCATCAACGGCTACGACGGCGCGATCCACTACTGGGACCACGAGTTCGGCCGCCTGCGCCGTGAGATCGAGGCGATGGGGCTGGCCGACGAGGTCGCGATCGTGGTCTCCTCCGACCACGGCGAATCGTTCGGCGAGCTCGGGCTCTACGCAGAGCACGGCCTCGCGTCCGAGCCCGTCCACCGCCTGCCGATGATCGTGCACTGGCCCGGGGTCACCGACCAGCCCGGCGTCGCGGGAACCCGCAACGATGCTCTGCTCTACAACATCGACTACGCCCCCACGATCCTCGACCTCCTGGGCCTCGACCGGCCCGAGAAGTGGCAGGGCGCGTCCTACGCCGACGCCGTCCGCGGCGAGACGATCGAGTCGCGCCCCTACCTCGTGTGGGGCCACGGCGCCCACACGTACCAGCGCGCCGTGCGCACCAGGGACCACCTCTACATCCGCACGTACCACCCCGGCTGCTTCCGCGCCGAGTGGGAGTCCCTCTTCAACGTCACCCAGGATCCGTTCCTGACGAAGAACCTCATCGACATCGAGCCCGACCTCGCCGCGCAGATGCGCTCGAACCTGCTCGAGTGGCTCGGCTTCTACGCGGGAACCCCCGGTGCGCTCCCGGACCCCATGCAGAACGCGCTCCAGGTCGGCCCGACGCTCTACAACCAGCCGGAGGTCTACGCCCAGCACCTCCGGGACACGGGCCGCGCGCACCTCGCGGACGACCTCATGGAACGCCTCAACCCGCGGAACGGCGCGACGCACGTCTCGTGGCACGCCCAGCTGCCCGTCTCGCCCGCCGACCGCGCCGCCATGCGCCGGCGCTTCGAGGCCCTCATGAGCGGCACGAAGTGACCGCGACAGCACGTATCCTCCTCAGTGACGCCTCGACCGGGCGTCTGAGGGAGGGAAAAGTGTCACTGGCCCGGCTCGACGTCATTCTCCTGGGACTGCTCTCCACGGGAGATCGCACCGGCTACGACGTGTGGAAATGGCTCGAGGCCCATGGGCCGTGGGTCGGATATTCCGCGCGGACGTCGCAGATCTACCGTCAGCTCGGGAAATTCGTCGAGTGGGAATGGGCCCAGCCGATCCTCGATCCACGCGACTCGGGTCCCGACGCGAAGCTCTATCGGATCACGGACGAGGGCCGGGCACGGCTCCGGGAATGGATCGACTCGCCGTACGAGCCCTCCCGCCGCCCGCTCGACCCGGACTTCCAGGTCAGGCTGCGGTTCGCGGGCAGTCAGAGCCCCGAAAAGGCGCTCGAGCTCGTCCGCATCGAGCTCGAGTACCGCAAGCGCGCCGAGGAGCTGTTCGACCGCACCTTCGATCTCGTGCTCGTCGCCGCGGGCGCCGCGCCCGCCGAGCTTGCGTGGCAGCGCGAGTGGTACCAGCTTCAGCAGGACCGCGGCCACTACATGGTGTCCAACCTCATCGCGTGGCTCGAGGCGACCGAGAGGCGCCTCGCGGCCCTGATCGCATCGAGCGAGCAGTGAAGGCCATCGTCGTCCTCTTCGACACACTCAACCGGGCCTATCTCCCGAATTACGGGTGTGATTGGACCCATCTTCCCAACTTCCAGCGCCTGGGGCGGAGGACGGCGACCTTCGATACCTGCTACGGCGGCAGCATGCCGTGCATGCCAGCGCGGCGTGAACTCCACACCGGTCGGTACAACTTCCTCCACCGGTCGTGGGGACCTCTCGAGCCGTTCGACGATTCGGCCCCGGAGCTGCTGAGCGAGCACGGCGTCTATACCCACTTGGTGACGGACCACCAGCACTATTGGGAGGACGGCGGCGCCACGTACCACTACCGCTTCAACTCCTTCGAGTTCTTCCGCGGGCAGGAGGGAGACCGCTGGAAGGGAGAGGTCGAGGACCCCGAGATCCCCGCATCCGTGAGCTGGCGGGCCAACGCAGCGTGGCGTCACGACTGGGTCAACCGCAAGTACATGGCCCGTGTGGAGGACCACCCGCAGACAAAAACGGTCGCCGCGGGGCTCGAGTTCATCCACACGAACCACGACTCCGACAACTGGATGCTCCAGATCGAGTGCTTCGACCCGCACGAGCCATTCCTCAGCTACGCGGAGCACAAGCAGCACTATGTCCACGATTACGCGGGCCATCATTTCGATTGGCCGGATTATCGCCGCGTGATCGAGGACGATGCCGCCGTCGACCACGCTCGCCGCGAGTATGGCGCTCTGCTGACGATGTGCGACGCCTCGCTCGGCCGCATCCTCGATGCCATGGACGAGCACGGGCTCTGGGACGACACGCTGCTCATCGTCATGACCGACCACGGGCTCCTGCTCGGCGAGCACGGCTGGTGGGGCAAGAACATTCAGCCGTGGTACGAGGAGAATATCCACACGCCGCTGTTCATCTGGGACCCCCGGAGCGGGATTCAGGACGAAAGGCGGTCCGCGCTCGTCCAGACGATCGACGTGGCTCCCACGCTCCTGAGCTACTTCGGTGTCCCGATCCCACCCGACGTCCAGGGCCACGACCTCGCGGCCACCGTCGCGACCGACCAGCGTATGCGCGAGGTAGCACTCTTCGGAAGCTTCGGTGGCCACGTCAACGTCACCGACGGCCGCTACGTCTACATGCGCACGTGCGATCGATCGGACAACAAGCCCCTTTTCGACTACACGCTCATGCCAACGCACATGAACAGCCGGTACGCCCCGCGGGAGCTCGTGGGCGCCAAGCTCGTCCCGCCGTTCGGCTTCACCAAGAACGTGCCGCTGCTCGAACTTGCCGGCCAGGGGATGGGAAACCCGCATTCGTTCGGCTGCCTCCTGTTCGACTTGGAGGGCGACCCCCGGCAGATCAATCCCCTCATCGACGACGAGCTCGAGCTGCGGATGATGGGCCTCCTCGTCGAGCAGATGCGCCTCAACGAGGCGCCTGCCTCACAGTTCGAGCGCCTCGGCCTTCCTGCCGAGGGGCCGGTGGGGCCGGAACACATGCAGGTCAGGAAACTCTGGACGAAGGTCGCGACGAGCCAGCAGCTCCCCCCGGCGGCGGAGAGCTTCGCCTCGCCCCATGCCGGAGTCCTCACCCCGATTCGGGAACTGCTCGCGGACGAGGCGAGCCGCGCCGTCGTGCTCAAGAGCCTCCCCTTCGTCGAGGCGCCCATGTTCCTCAAGCGGAACGGGGACCTCTCGCCGTGGCAGCTCGCCGTGATGATGCCGAGCATCAGCGCCAGCGACCTCAAAGGCCTGCACGAGGAACTGACCTCGGGAAAAGCGGCCTCATGAGGCTCAACGTCCTGTGGATCATGAGCGACGAGCTCCGCGCCGACGCGATCAGCGCGTACGGAAACAGCCACCCCGAGATCCAGACGCCCAACATCGACAGGCTCGCGCGAGCCGGGGTGCTTTTCGAGTCCAGCTACACGGCATCCCCGGTGTGCGTGCCGGCGAGGACGAGTCTCATCACGGGGCGGGCGCCGGACGAGACGGGCGTGTGGGGGAACGAGGCGTACGGAGACGGAGCGCACCCCATGGCGCCGGACCTCGTGACGTTCACGGAGGTTCTCGCGGCGGCTGGCTGGGCAACCCGGGACTTCGGGAAGGAGCACCTCCCGCCCGGCGTCCGCCCGTGGCAGTCCCAGGACCCTGCGGGGTCCAGCATGCGCGAACTCGTGCAGGGAGCACAGGAAGCCGGGGAGAAGATCGTTCGGACGCCGGGCCTGGGGTTCCCCGTCGCGGGAACGTGGCCGGCCGGCAAGGACTACCCGCCAGAGACGATCACGCAGCGGGCCATCGCGGCCATGGCCGAGAGCGAGGGGCCGTTCCTCGTGAGGGCGTCCTACCTGCAGCCGCACACGCCGGTCATCGTTCCCGAGCCTTGGGCCAGCCGTTACGCGCACGTCGACTTCGCGGATGCCCCGGTCTTCACCGAGGGCACGAGCAGATTCGAGTCACGGTTCGCGGAGGTCAACGCGGGGCATGCCATGGCCGCCGACGAGTTCCAGCGGGCGCAAGTCGCCTATCACGGCGCCGTCGCGTGGCTCGATGATCAGGTCGGCCACCTCCTCGACGCCCTCGAGCTGAACGGCATTGCGGACCGCACCGTCGTCGTCCTCACCTCGGACCACGGCGCCCACCTCGGCGAGGACGGCGCCTTCGGCAAGCACACGTTCGCGCCTCAGAGCCATCGGGTGCCGCTCATCGTCGTCGACCCTCGCCGCGCCCAGCCGGGAAGCCGCCGCGCGGACCTCGCCCACGGCACTGACCTCGCCCGGACCATCCTCGGCTCGTGCGGCGTCCCCGCGCCCCGACAGATCGGCGGCCGGGACCTCCTGGCCGATCCTGCGCCGGACCTGATTGTCAGCGCGATCGGCTACGGTGCGGCGGAGAGCCGCGCCTTCCCGAACCGCGGGATGGGAACAGGGCACGACGGCGGAGGGTGGCCTCAGCGGTTCTGCGTGCGGACCCGTCGCTATCGCCTCGACATGACGACCAGGGTCGATGGGCGGCGCGCCCGGCCAGATGAGAGCGATGTGTTCTTGGCCGACTCCTGCGTGGACCCTCTCGAGCGGAACAACTACGCCGACGATCCGCGCTACAGGACCATTCGCGAGCGGCTCGAGGCCGCCGTTCGGGAGCGCGCCGAGCGTGCCTTCCAGCCGGAGGACGACGCCGTGTATGGCGCCTTCACTCCTCCAGCTGCGGGCTAGATCCAGCAGACGCTGTCCCCAGGTCTGAGCGTCCCGGGTACTGGCTCCCGGCCGAGTTCCCCACCTTCTGCGCCGACCTCCCCTGGTTCTGAGGCAGACGACGGCGGGACATGCCGTTGTCGCCGGCGCACCCGCCGTGCTGGGAGCGTTGAAATTGGGGAACTTGGAACTGAAGTTGGGGAACTCGGCGGGAGCCGAAAGATTTCTGCACCCGAGACGGCTGGGTTCAGGCGTTCGTGCACGTCTGTTTCCCGCTGTGGGCGCTTCTACGCACCCCTTGGGTAGACTTGGGTGGCAAGAGCCCCGGCACTCTTGCCGCGCAGCCGTTCCGTGCACGGATTGAAACGGCGGCCGCGCGCCAGAGCCGGGGTTTTTCCACGTATGCGTTCGGCCAGCCGGGCCGGAGGCGGTATCCCTCGGGGAGGAATCCATGCCCGCAATCGTGATCGTCGGAGCCCAATGGGGCGATGAGGGCAAAGGCAAGGCCACCGATCTGCTCGGCGGCCGCGTGGACTACGTGGTCAAGCCCAACGGCGGGAACAACGCCGGGCACACCGTCGTGGTCGGCGGCCAGAAGTACGAGCTCAAGCTCCTTCCGGCCGGCATCCTGAGCCCCAACGCGATCCCGATCATCGGCAACGGCTGCGTGGTGAACCTCGAGGCTCTCTTCGAGGAGATCGACGGCCTCGAGGCGCGCGGCGGCGACGCGTCGCGCCTGCGGGTGTCGGCGAACGCGCACCTCGTGGCGCCCTTCCACCAGACACTCGACAAGGTGACCGAGCGCTTCCTCGGCAAGCGCGCCATCGGCACGACCGGCCGCGGCATTGGCCCCGCGTACATGGATAAGGTGGCGCGGCTCGGCATCCGCGTCCAGGACGTGTTCGACGAGTCGATCCTGCGGCAGAAGGTCGAGGGCTCGCTCCGCCAGAAGAACGAGCTCCTCGTCAAGGTCTACAACCGGCGCGCGGTGGGCGTCGACGAGACCGTGGATTACTTCCTGAGCTTCGCGGACCGGCTGCGGCCGCTCGTCGTCGACTCGACCTACGTGCTCAACCAGGCGCTCGACGACGGCAAGGTCGTGCTCATGGAGGGCGGCCAGGCGACGTTCCTCGACGTTGACCACGGCACGTACCCGTTCGTGACGTCGTCGAACCCGACGGCGGGCGGTTCGTCCGTAGGCTCCGGCATCGGCCCCACACGCATCTCCCGCGCGATCGGCATCATCAAGGCGTACACCACGCGCGTCGGCGCGGGCCCATTCCCCACCGAGCTGTTCGACGAGATGGGAACCTACCTCCAGAAGACGGGCGGCGAGTTCGGTGTGAACACGGGCCGCCCGCGCCGCTGCGGCTGGTATGACTCGGTGCTCGCCCGGCACGCCTCCCGCGTGAACGGCTTCACGGACTACTTCCTCACGAAGCTCGACGTCCTCACGGGCATCGAGCGCATCCCGGTGTGCGTGGCCTACGACGTCGACGGCGTGCGCCACGACGAGATGCCCATGACGCAGACCGAGTTCCACCACGCGAAGCCGCTCTTCGAGTACTTCGACGGCTGGACCGAGGACATCTCGGGCGCGAAGACGCTCGATGACCTCCCGGCCAACGCCCGCGACTACGTCCTGGCCCTCGAGAAGCTCTCCGGCACGCGGTTCTCGGCAATCGGCGTAGGCCCGGACCGCGACCAGACCATCGTGGTCCGCGACCTGATCGACTAGGCGGGCCGGCCCTCCGGGCGGGCTGATGAGGCCCGGGAAACGTGGAAAAAACAACTCCCCAAAAAAATCCGACTCGCGCGTAACCTTCCGGCCACTTCGCGCGATGACGTAGGTGGAAGCCGGGTTGGAATCTGTCCCCCATCATGTTCCAGCCCGGCTTCTACTATGTCTCAGATCCGGTGCACGCGTGGACCGCCGTACCTATACACTGGGACGGTTTGGGGATGACTCTACGGAGCGGGGAAAACGTGCCGGACGTGCTCACGGATCAAGACCTCGTGGTTGGCGTTCATCCCGAACCGGATCTCTTTGCGCGCGTCTACCGTGCGCTGGCCCCGGCGGTCATCGGGTATTTCGGGGCCCGGGGCGTCGACGATCCCGAGGCACTCATGCAGGATGTCTTCCTGAGCGTCCTCCCACGGATCGGGGAAATCACCGGCGGCGTTGCCGGACTGCGGACCTTCGTCTTCTCGGTCGCACACGCGCGCGCCGTCGACTATTACCGGCGCACGGAGCGCCGCCCGCTCAACGTCGACTACGACCCGCTCCTGGATTTCCGCGAGGTCCCTTCCGCGGAATCGGAGGCGTTGGCCCGCACGGGCCAGACCGACGCGCACTTGCTCATCGGCGCGCTCAAGTCCGAGCAGCGCGATGTGCTCATGCTCCGCATCGTCGGCGAGCTGAGCATCGACGATGTGGCGACGGTCCTCGGGAAAACCCCGGGCGCGGTCAAACAGCTTCAACGGCGGGGCCTGAAGGCTCTGCGAGAGATGGTTTCGGAAGGGGTGATGGCTGAGTGAGCAGCGAATCGAGGCGGGATCCGGTGGCGGACGTCCTCGCCGAGGCGGGTCTGGCGCACGACGCCGCGCTGGGCCACGCGCTCGAATCCCTCCGCGCGCTGAGCCCGGCTGAGGCTCCTGAGCCGACGGGTGCGCTTGCC
>NZ_JBKZWT010000130.1:0-9517 GCF_047759905.1 Sinomonas sp. G460-2
CGAACCGCGCGCCGTCGCCGCCCACCTCGCGGAAGATCGGAATGTCGCTCGCAATGACGGGCGTCCCCAGTGACATCGCCTCGACGAGCGGGAGCCCGTAGCCCTCCGAGCGCGAGAGGCTCACGAGCGCGGTCGCCTCGCGCAGGATCGCCTCGTACTCCTCCTCGCTCACGCCGCCGTGGAACTCGACGGACGCCCCCGCCGGGACGAGCGCGTCGAGCTCCGCCCGGCGCGCGGGAGAGACGCGGCTCAGGAGGTGAAGGGTGTAGTCGGGCAGCGCCGCCATCCCGGCGATGACCGTCTCGACGTTCTTGTAGGGCATGAACGAGCCCATGTAGACGAGGCTGCGCTTGGGTGCCTCGTTCGGGTCGCGCGGCACGCGGCCGCCCTGCGGCGCGTTCCCGATGATCCGCACGGGCCGCCTCGTGAGCCGCTTCTCGGACATGAGCCACTTCGTCGTGTGGCTCACCGTCGCGACGACGTCCGCGCGGTTGAGGAGCGCGCGTTGAGGCCAGTACGCCTTGTGGTAGAGGCGCCAGAGGAGCCGCACCGGCGCGGGGAGGAAGCCCGGCGGCTCGGGGTGCTCGTAGTAGATGAGGTCGTGGAGCGTGAGGATGAGCGGGTAGCGGCGGCCCCACGAGCCCATGGTCTGCATGGGGCAGAACACGACGTCGGGCGCGAGCCCGTTGACGCGGGCGGCGACGAAGAGCTCGGCTGGCGAGAGCGGGCTCGAGACCTTGATGTGCGGGACGTCGGGGAGGAGGGCGAGCTGGCGCTCGTCGCTGATGAGCATCGCGGTCTCGGTGCGGGCCGCGACGGCCTCGATGAGGCTCGCGCCGTAGCGGCTGATGCCGTCATGGTGGTCCGTGCGGGTGAACCGCGCGTCGATGAGGAGCCTCACTCGGCCCCCTCGGCGAGGAAGTCGTGGATCGCCTGGGCTGCCGGCTCGGGCGTCTCATAGTGGATGAGATGGCCGACGCCGGGGATCACCGTGAGCCGCGAGTCGGCGAGCCGCTCGTGGAACCGGCGCACCGCCGCGAGCGGGGCGACCTCGTCCCGATCGCCGGCAATGAGGAGGACAGGCAGCGCGAGTCGGTCCGCGACTTCGGCCGCGGTGTGCGAGACGGAGGCCTCGAACGATTCGAGGAGCATGTCCCGGTTCGCGAAGCTTGAGAAGTGCTCGGCGTGCTGGCCGTGCACGAAGCGGCGGAGCGCGGCGTCCCGCGTCTTCGCCATGGCCTCGCTCATGATCCGCACCACGAGCGCATGGCGCAGGAGCCCGGCCCCCACGCGCTCGGGCAGCGACGCCCCAGCGCGGTAGTACCCCACGGCGAGGCGGCTGAGCACGCCCTTCGTGCCCTCGAGGGCTGGGGCCGAGATCGGGTTGACGAGGATGAGCCGCGCAAACCGCTCCGGATGCGCCGCCACGAAATGCGCCGCGACGATCGAGCCGAACGAATGCCCCAAGAGCACGGCGTCCGGACCGAGCCCCAGCTCGTCCGCGAGGGCGGCGAGCCACGCTGTGTAACCGGTGATGTCGTGCGCGCCCGAGGCGAGCGGCTCGGACGCGCCGAAGCCCGGCAGGTCGGGCATGACGATGCGCACGCCGGGGAGCCGGTCCACGATGCGCAGGAGTCCGTGATGGGTCCCGCGGAACCCGTGCACGGCCAGGACCGTCGGCGCGGAGGCGCCGGCCCCGCCCTCGGGCTCATAGGTGAACACGGCCGTCGCTGCGCCGAGGACTGTGACCGTCGAGCGACGTTCACGAGCATCGAGGCCGGGGGAGAGGAATCCGTCCTGTGCCGTGGCCACCATCAGTTCACCTCGTCGCGCGCGGTCATGCCTCCGACTCTACCGGGCGGCGCCACGCCCGCGAGTCAGGTCTCGAGCGCGAGGAGCGCGCGGACCGTCGCTTCGTCGGCCACGAGCTCCGTGACCAGACGCGCGTTGAGCGCCCCGCGCAGGCTCCGCGCCTTCGCAGGCCCCGAGACGACGCAGAAGCGATGCTCGATCGATCTCATGAGGCGGTGCGAGGGCCCGGTCGCGCGGTCATTGAGCGCGATCCCGCTTGAGCTCCCGTCCTCGCGGAAGAAGACGGTCGCGATGTCTCCGGCTACGCGCTCGGCCGCGAGGCTCGCGACGTCGGCGGCGTCGAGATAGGAGCCCGAATACACGTGGCTCGGCACGTCCGCGTAGACGGAGCCGACGCCGAACACCGCGAGCTTCATGCGGGCCTGGAGATCGAGGACGCGCTTCACGCTCCGCTCGCGCCACATGAGCCGCTTCGTCTCGGCCCGGTCGAAGAACGCGGGCACGGGGAACTCTTCGACCGCGGCGTCGTACGCGGCCCCGAAGCGGCGCACGATCTCGCTCGCGTAGCCGAGGCCCATGGTCTGGGTGTTCGCGGCGCCGTTGAGCTGCACGACCGTGCTGCCATGGGTCGACTTCCGGTTGAGATAGCGGCTCATGGCGGTGAGCGTCGAGCCCCACGCCACTCCCAGCACCATGTCCGACTCGACGAACGGCGTGAGCGTGCGCGCCGCGTACATCGCGACGCGGTCGAGCATCTCCGCCTCATTGAGATTCGCGGCATGCGGCACGATGTGCGCGCGGACGCCGTAGCGGCGGGCCACGGCCGCCTCGAGCTCCACGGACGAATCGAGCGGATCCGAGATCTGGATCTGCACGAGGCCGGTCTCGCGTGCGAAGGTCAGCAGCCGGGACACGGTGGAGCGCGAGGTCCGCAGCTCGCGGGCGATCGCGTCCATCGTGAAGTCCTGCAGGTAATAGAGGCGCGCGGCCAGGAGGGCGTCGCGGTCCTTGCGGGCGATGGGAGAGTGTGCGGAAATCGAATCGTCGGGCCGGTCCCGCCGGGCAGCTGACGGTGTCATGGAACCATTTTTGCACGTATGTGCACAGCCCTTGAACTCACTTCTCAACCTTCCGAAGAATGGACGGTGACCCCACCGCAACGATTCAAGGAGGACGCGTGGCCCAGCACCACGACTCCGGCACCAACGAGCCCGATCAGAGCATCCCGCCGGCTGGCGCGCCCCGCGCGACGATCGGCGCCCTCCGCGACCGCCCGCACGCGCAGGTCCTCATCATCGGCGGCGGGATCAACGGCGTCGCGACGTTCCGAGACCTCGCGCTCCAAGGGATTGATGTGGCCCTCGTCGAACGCGGCGACTACTGCCAGGGCGCGTCCGGAGCCTCCTCGCACATGATCCACGGCGGGATCCGCTATCTCGAGAACGGCGAGTTCCGCCTCGTCCACGAGTCCGTCGTCGAGCGCAATCGCCTCCTGCGCATCGCGCCCCACTACGTGAAGCCCCTACAGACCACGATCCCGATCTTCAGCACGTTCTCGGGGCTCCTCAACGCACCGTTCCGCTTCCTGGTCCACCGCAAGGGCAAGCCGCACGCACGGGGCGCGCTGCTCATCAAGCTCGGTCTCTCGCTGTACGACACGTTCTCGCGCGAGGGCGGCGCGGTGCCCCGGCATCGCTTCGTGGGGCGCGAGCGGGCCCTCGCGGACCTTCCGCAGCTGCGGCCCGACGTCAAATACACCGCGACGTACTTCGACGCCTCGGTGCACAATCCCGAGCGGCTCACGCTCGATGTGCTCCGAGACGGGCTGGACGCCGGCGCCGAGGCGGGAGGCCTCCGGGCGCGGGCGGCCAACTACGTCAGCGCGGTAGCGACGGACGACGGCGCGGTGCGGCTCCGCGACGAGCTCACCGGTGAGGAATTCGCCTTCTCTGCGGGCGTCGTCGTCAATTGCACGGGCGCGTGGACCGACGAGACCAACGCCGCCCTCGGCTCAGGCACCCACTTCATGGGCGGCACCAAGGGCTCACACATCGTCCTTGACGCGCCGGAACTGCTCGGGGCCTGCGCGGGGCGCGAGATCTTCTTCGAGCACACGGACGGGCGCATCGTGCTCATCTACCCGATCGGGGACAGGGTCCTCGTGGGCACGACCGATATCCACGCGGCGGGCGACCTCGATCCAGTGTGCACGGACGAAGAAATCGAGTACTTCTTCGACCTCATGCGCCACGTCTTCCCGGGCGTCCGGGTGGGCCGCGAGCAGATCGTCTATACGTTCTCCGGTGTCCGGCCCCTTCCCCGGCACAGCGACACGGCCCCCGGATTCGTGTCCCGCGACTATCGGATCGAGCGCGCAGGCGGAACGGTCGGCAAGCCTGTGCGGCTGAGTCTCGTGGGCGGCAAGTGGACCACGTTCCGCGCGCTGTCGGAGCAGCTCGCGAACCGCGTTCTCGGCGAACTCGGCGCACAGCGCCGCACCAACACGGAGGAGCTCGCGATCGGCGGTGGCGCGGGGTTCCCCTCCGACCCCGCGGCGCGCGAGGAATGGCTCAAGGCCCACCTCGGCCCGGGCATCGACGCGGCCCGCGCCGAGGTCCTCCTCGAGCGCTACGGCACGCGGGCCGCGGAGGTGATCGCGTTCCTCCGCGAAGGCGAAGACAGCCTGCTCAAGAGCACCCACGAGTTGAGCGACCGCGAGCTCGCCTATCTCGCCCACTACGAGCAGATCGGCCACGCCGTCGACGTGCTCATCCGCCGGACGTCGCTCGCGTTCCGCGGGCTCGTCACGCGCGAGCTCGTCTGGGAGGTCGCGTCGGCGCTCGCGCCCCACCTGGGCTGGGACGGGAGCCGGGTCGCGGCCGAAGCCGAGCACGCGCTGGGCACGCTCGCGGAGTCACACCGCGTGGACGCCGATCAACTGGTTGGCTGAGACCCGGAGCGGCTGACGCCCCGGTATCGTACCCACAGCGCATCCATTCCGAAGGAGCAGTGAATGTCTGAGCCGACCCCGAGCCCCCGCTACGTCCTCGCGATCGACCAGGGGACCACGAGCACGCGCGCGATCGTGTTCGACCACGGCGGCTCGATCGTCTCGACCGGCCAGCTCGAGCACGAGCAGATCTTCCCACAGGCCGGCTGGGTCGAGCACGATCCCCTCGAGATCTGGGACAATGCGCGCAAGGTCATGGCCGAGGCCCTCACTGCGTCTCGGCTCACGAGGGACGAAATCTGTGCGGTGGGCATCACGAATCAGCGCGAGACCGCCGTCGTGTGGGACAAGACCACGGGCGAGCCCGTCTACAACGCGATCGTCTGGCAGGACACCCGAACGCAAGCCATCGTCGACGCGCTCGCGGCGGAGGGCGGCGTCGAACGCTTCAAAGCCACGGTGGGCCTCCCGCTCGCCACGTACTTCTCGGGGACGAAGATCGCGTGGATCCTCGACCATGTCGAGGGCTCGCGCGAGCGCGCCGAGGCGGGCGAGCTCCTGTTCGGCAACACCGACGCGTGGATCCTGTGGAACCTCACGGGCGGGATCGACGGCGGGGTTCACGTCACGGACGTCACGAACGCGTCCCGCACCTTGTTCATGGACCTCGAGACTCTCGGGTGGGATCAGGGCATCCTCGACGCGTTCGGCGTCCCCTCGTCGATGCTGCCCGAGATCCGCTCGTCGTCCGAGGTCTACGGGACGGTGCACGGCTCCCTGCCCCTCGCGGGCGTGCCGGTGGCGGGCATCCTCGGCGACCAGCAGGCCGCGACGTTCGGGCAGGCCGCATTCGCCGAGGGCGAGGCGAAGAACACGTACGGCACGGGCTGCTTCCTCATCTTCAACACGGGAGAGGAGATCGTTCACTCGAAGAACGGCCTGCTCACGACCGTCGGCTATCGGCTCGGAGACGCTGCGCCGCACTACGCGCTCGAGGGTTCGATCGCCGTCACGGGATCGCTCATCCAGTGGCTGCGCGACAACCTCGGCCTCATCGAGTCCGCGCCCCAGGTCGAGAATCTCGCGCTCTCGGTCGAGGACAACGGCGGCGTCTACATCGTGCCCGCGTTCTCGGGTCTCTTCGCACCGTATTGGCGGGCCGACGCGCGCGGTGCCATCGTGGGCCTGACCCGCTTCGTCAACAAGGGCCACATCGCCCGCGCCGCACTCGAGGCGACCGCGTTCCAGACCCGCGAGGTGCTCGACGCGGTCAACGCGGACTCGGGCGTCCCGCTGAGCGAGCTCAAGGTCGACGGCGGCATGGTCGCCAACGACGCGCTCATGCAGTTTCAGGCCGACATCCTCGGCGTCGACGTCGTGCGCCCGAAGGTCATCGAGACGACGGCGCTGGGCGCCGCGTACGCCGCGGGCCTCGCGGTTGGCTTCTGGAAGGACCTCGGCGAGCTCTCCGCGAATTGGGGCGAGGGGCGGCGCTGGTCCCCGGCGATGGACTCGGCCGAGCGGGACCGTCAGCTGCGCCTGTGGAAGAAGGCCGTCACGAAGTCGATGGACTGGGTCGACGACGACGTGCGCTAGGCCCGGCCCCGCGCGTCGCCTTCGCTCGCGGTGCCTGCGCTAGGATGTTGCGTATGCATGGTGTCCTCCTCCTTTCCTAGCCGCTCGTCACGAGCGGCAGCCCCTCCCTGTGAGGGGCTTTTGTGTGTCAGGAGGCAGGTGCCTGCAGGCGAGGCGGACGCCGCGGCGGCCGCGAGGGGAAACAGACAGTGGAGAGAAGCACGGTGAGCGAAGAGCAGGGCGCGGAGCAGACGACTGCAAGCGTGGCGGAGTCCGCCTACAGCTTTGCCGCAATCGAGGCCAGGTGGCCGTCGGTGTGGGACGAGCTGGGCGTCTTCACGCCCCACGACGACGGGAGCCGCCCGCGCCGCTATGTCCTCGACATGTTCCCGTACCCTTCGGGGGACCTCCACATGGGCCACGCCGAGGCGTTCGCAATGGGCGACGTCGTGGCCCGCTACTGGCGCCTCAAGGGCTTCGATGTGCTCCACCCGATCGGCTGGGACTCGTTCGGCCTCCCCGCGGAAAACGCCGCCATCAAGCGCAACGCGCATCCCGCCGAGTGGACGTACGCCAACATCGAGACACAGGCCGCGTCCTTCAAGCGCTACGCCCTGAGCCTCGACTGGTCGCGCCGCCTGCACACCTCTGACCCTGACTACTACCGCTGGACCCAGTGGCTCTTCCTGCGCTTCTACGAGCGCGGACTCGCCTACCGGAAGAACCACCCGGTCAACTGGTGCCCCAAGGACCAGACCGTGCTCGCGAACGAGCAGGTGGTCAACGGCGTGTGCGAACGCTGCGGCACGCCGGTCACGAAGAAGGCCCTCAACCAGTGGTACTTCAAGATCACTGACTACGCCGACCGCCTGCTCGATGACATGACCGAGCTCGAGGGCCACTGGCCCGAGCGAGTCCTCGCGATGCAGCGCAACTGGATCGGTCGCTCCGAGGGCGCGCACGTCGACTTCGTGATCGAGGCGACGGACACCCAGGGCGCGCAGCCCGAGCGCAAGGTCACCGTCTTCACGACGCGCCCGGACACGCTCTACGGCGCCACATTCTTCGTCGTCGCCGCGGACGCCGACCTCGCCGGCGAGCTCGTCGCACCGGCGCAGGCGGGGGCGCTCGCCGAGTACCAGGACCGGGTCAAGGCGCTGTCCGAAATCGAGCGGCAGAACACCGACCGTGAGAAGACCGGCGTTTTCTTGGGCCGCTACGCCGTCAACCCCCTGAGCGGCGAGCGCCTCCCGGTCTGGGCCGCCGACTACGTCCTCGCCGACTACGGCACGGGCGCGATCATGGCCGTCCCGGCGCACGATCAGCGCGACCTCGACTTCGCGCGCGCGTTCGGGCTGTCCGTCCGCCCTGTGCTCGAGACGGGCGAGGAGGATCCCGCGGAGACCGGCATCGCGACCTCCGGCGAGGGCACGATCGTGAACTCGGGTCCGCTCGACGGGCTGTCGAAGGCCGAGGGCATCGCGAAGGCGATCGAGATCGTCGAGGCCGCGGGGACCGGCTCTGGCACGGTCAACTACCGCCTCCGCGACTGGCTCCTGTCGCGGCAGCGCTTCTGGGGCGCGCCGATCCCGATCATCCACTGCGAGGCGTGCGGCGAGGTGCCCGTGCCGGACAGCGAGCTCCCCGTGCGGCTCCCCGACGATCTGCGCGGCGAGCAGCTCGCACCGAAGGGCACGTCGCCCCTCGCGGCGGCCGAGCATTGGGTCAACGTCGCATGCCCCTCGTGCGCGGGGCCGGCCAAGCGAGACACCGACACGATGGATACGTTCGTGGACTCCTCGTGGTACTACCTGCGTTACCTCTCGCCCGAGTACACGGAGGGCCCGTTCGACCCCGACGCGGCAAAGCGCTGGATGCCCGTTGCGCAGTATGTGGGCGGCGTGGAGCATGCGATCCTGCACCTGCTGTACAGCCGGTTCTTCACGAAGGTCATGAAGGACATGGGCCTCGTCGACTTCGACGAGCCGTTCGCGTCCCTCATGAACCAGGGCCAGGTGCTCAACGGCGGACGGGCCATGAGCAAGTCACTGGGCAACGGGGTGGACCTCGGCGAGCAGCTCGACCAGTTCGGCGTCGACGCGGTGCGG
Source organism: Sinomonas sp. G460-2 (assembly GCF_047759905.1). NCBI lineage: Bacteria > Bacillati > Actinomycetota > Actinomycetes > Micrococcales > Micrococcaceae > Sinomonas > Sinomonas sp. G460-2. Next base: position 8,446 of record NZ_JBKZWT010000130.1, read on the forward strand.
CTCACCATGGTGTTCGCGTCACCGCCCGAGGACGACGTCGACTGGGCCGACGTCTCGCCCGCAGGCTCGGCGAAGTTCCTCGCCCGCGCGTGGCGTCTGGGCCAGGACGTGACGAGCGCCCCAGGTGTCGATCCGGCGGTGGGCGACCGGGCCCTGCGCTCGGTGACGCATAGGACGCTCGCCGACGCGTCCGAGCTCGTCGAGGCGCACAAGTTCAACGTCGTCGTCGCGAAGGTCATGGAGCTCGTCAACGCGACCCGCAAGGCGATCGACAACGGCCCGGGCGGCTCCGATCCGGCCGTGCGCGAGGCCGTCGAGGCCGTCGCGATCATCCTGAGCCTCGTCGCGCCGTACACGGCCGAGGACCTGTGGGCCACGCTCGGCCACGAGCCGTCGGTCGCGAACGCGGCGTGGCCTGCCCACGATCCGTCGCTGCTCGTCGAGGAGACGGTCACCGCCGTCGTCCAGGTTCAGGGCAAGGTGCGCGACAGGCTCGACGTCGCCCCGGACATCGCGGAGGACGCGCTCCGCGAGCTGGCGCTCGCGTCGCCGAACGTGCAGCGCGTCCTGGATGGCCGCGGCATCCGTACGGTCATCGTGCGGGCGCCGAAGCTTGTGAACATCGTCCCGGCGTAGCGTCGGGCGGGCCTCGGGCGTGACTGAGCGATCAGCGGTGGGCTGGCTGAGGAACCGCTTCAGCGCGGAGCGTCTCAACCGCCTGCTGCCGGCGCCCCGGGGAGCAGACGCGCCGTCGGTTCGGACCGCGATCGTGACCGACAGCGCCGCGGGCCTCCTGCCGGAGTGGACCAAGCCCGCCGAGGCCCGCGGCTGGTTCGCCGTCGTGCCGCTCTCGATCATGGCCGGCGACGAGATCTTCTCCGATGGGCCAGAGGCTGTTGCCGCGCTCGGCATCGCCCTGGCCGCGGGCCGGCCCGTCAGGACGTCGCGCCCCGCCCCCGGCCTGTTCGAGCGCGTGTACCGCGAGCTCGCGCAGGCCGGCTATGGAGCGATCGTCTCCATTCATCTGTCGGGGGCGCTGTCGGGCACGGCCGACGCGGCACGGCTCGCCGCC
>NZ_JBKZWT010000131.1:0-9486 GCF_047759905.1 Sinomonas sp. G460-2
GCGACGAGGTCCGCGATGTGGCGCCGGAGCTGCTCGAACAAGGGGGCCGAGAGGCCCTGATCGGGCCGCCACGCGCCCGGGAAGTCCGCATCCTGCATGGGCACCAGAGTAGCCCGGCCGGGCCCCCCGCCACACGGGATCCCGCAGGCCTACACTGGCCGCATGACGAGCCTCATCCACGATCTTGCGCACGTCACGGTTCGGCAGGTCGCAGTGGGAGACATGGACAACAACGTCTACCTCATCACCGCGAAGGCCTCCGGGGCACAGGTGCTCATCGACGCCGCCGACGATCTTCCGGCCCTCCAGGCACTTCTCGCCGAAGGCGCGGCCGACTCCGGGGCGCCCACGAAGCTCGAGCTCATCGCGACGACGCACCAGCACTGGGATCACGTCCGCGCGCTCGAGGGGCTCGTCGAAGCGACCGGCGCGCGCACGGCCGCCGGGCGTCAGGATGTCTCCGGCATCCCCGTTCCAGTCGACGTCGTCCTCGACCACGGCGACGTCTACACGTGCGGTGAAGTATCCGCCGGCGCGCAAGAGCACGGCGGCTTCGACCTCACCGCGGTGCACCTCCGCGGCCACACCCCGGGCTCGATCGCCTACGTCCTCAAGGACGACGACGGCCCTCACCTCATCTTCTCCGGTGACTCGCTGTTCCCCGGCGGCGTGGGCAACACGCAGAAAGACCCCGACCGCTTCCATCTCCTCATCGGCGACGTCATCACGCGCCTCTTCGACGTGTACCCCGACGACGCCGTGGTCTACCCGGGCCACGGCAGGCCGACGACGCTCGGCGCAGAGAGGCCTCACCTCGACGACTGGCGCGCGCGGGGCTGGTAGGGCCACCGTTCGACCGCTAGACGGCCTCGGGCTTGCGGCCCACGCAGAAGATGCGCCGGAACGGGAACACGGTTCCGTGCTCCGCCGCCGGGTACGCGTCGAGCAGGAGCTGGTTGTACTGCTCCTCGAACTGGGCGCCCTCCTGCGGCGAGAGCGCGTCGAGGACCGGACGCAGGGTCGTGCCGCGGACCCAGTTGAGCACGGGGTCCTCCCCCGTGAGGAGCTGGAGGTAGGTGGTCTCCCACACGTCCGCCTCCCAGCCGGCCGAGAGCATGAGCTGCAGATAGTCGGAGGGCTCGCCGACCGCGTCGCTGTGCCGCAGGACGCCCCGCAGCTCGCGCTCCCACTGGGACGACTCCGCAAGCTCGCGGAGGAGCGTGTGCGAGGGCGCGCCGAAGTTCCCCGGAATCTGGACCGCGAGCCACGCGCCCGGCGCCAGCTGCTCGAGCCACCTGCCGATGAGCGCCTGGTGACCCGGCACCCACTGGAGCGCCGCGTTCGAAACGAGGACGTCGACGTCGTCCGCGGGCTCCCAGCCCACGATCTCGCCGAGCCGGAAGCTCAGGCGGGGCCTGCCTGGCGTCGTGCGATCCGCCGCGGCGATCATGTCCGGCGAGCTGTCAATCCCCTCCACGGCGGCGTCCGGCCAGCGGTCCGCGAGCGCCGCGGTGAGCGTCCCCGGGCCGCAGCCCAGGTCCACGACGTGCTGGGGCGACTCGGCACCGATGCGGGACGTGAGATCGAAGAACGGCCGGCCCCGGTGGTCGCCGAAGCGGACGTAGAGGGCAGGGTCCCACGTGGGCGAAGCGCTCATGGCTCCACGCTAGTGCGGATAGGCTGAAGCCGCCATGAGACTCGACCAGCTCCTCCCCGACCGCGGCGGCAACGCCGACACCACTGCGCTTCCGGACGCCGTCTACGAGGCGTTCGTGGGGTGGGCCGAGGGCCGGGGCCTCTCGCTCTACCCGGCGCAGGACGAGGCCGTCATGGAGCTCGTCGAGGGCAACAACGTGATCCTTGCGACCCCCACGGGCTCGGGGAAGTCGCTCGTGGCGATCGCCGCCCACTTCCACGGCCTCGCGACGGGCCAGCGCAGCTACTACACCGCACCCATCAAGGCGCTCGTCTCCGAGAAGTTCTTTGCCCTGTGCGAGATCTTCGGTGCGGAGAACGTGGGCATGGTCACGGGCGATTCGTCCGTCAACGGGCAGGCCCCGATCATCTGCTGCACGGCGGAGATCCTCGCGAATCACGCGCTCCGGGAAGGCTCCGCGGCGGAACTCGGCCCGGTGGTCATGGACGAATTCCATTTCTACTCCGACCCCCAGCGCGGCTGGGCGTGGCAGGTCCCCCTGCTCGAGCTCCCGCAGGCGCAGTTCCTCCTCATGAGCGCGACCCTCGGCGATGTGAGCCGCTTCGAGACGGAGCTCACCGAGCGCACGGGGCGGACGACGACGACCGTCGCCGGGGCGGAACGGCCCATCCCGCTGCACTACTACTACGAGGAGAAGCCCGTCCACGAGACGCTCGAGGAACTGCTCGCAACGAAGCAGGCCCCCGTGTACGTGGTCCACTTCAGCCAGCTCGAGGCCATCGAGCGCGCCCAGCAGCTCATGAGCGTCAACATGTGCACGCGCGAGGAGAAGGATCGTATCGCCGAGCTCATCGGGCGCTTCCGGTTCGCGGCTGGCTTCGGGAAGACGCTCAACCGCCTGGTGCGCCACGGCATCGGCGTGCACCACGCGGGCATGCTGCCCAAGTACCGGCGCCTCGTCGAGCAGCTCGCCCAAGCCGGGCTCCTCAAGGTGATCTGCGGGACGGACACGCTCGGCGTGGGCATCAACGTGCCGATCCGCACCGTGCTGCTCACGGCCCTCACGAAGTACGACGGCCAGCGGACGCGGCACCTCAACGCGCGCGAGTTCCACCAGATCGCGGGCCGAGCCGGGCGGGCCGGCTTCGACACTGCGGGAACCGTGGTGGTGCAGGCACCCGAGCACGTCGTCGAGAACAATCGGGCCATGGAGAAGGCGCGCGCGAAATTCGGCGACGACGCGCGCAAGCTCCGCCAGGTCGTCAAGAAGAAGCCGCCCGAAGGCTTCGTCTCATGGGGGAAGCCCACGTTCGAGCGGCTCGTCGAGGCCTCGCCCGAGCCTCTGACCTCGAGCTTCTCCGTGACCCACGCGATGCTCCTCAACCTCGTGGCGCGGCCCGGCAATCCGGTCGCCGCGGCGCGCCGCCTGCTCGAGGAGAACCACGAGACGCGCACGGCGCAGCTGCGGCTCATGCGCCGCGCGCTCGGGATCCTCCGCGAGCTGCTCGCGGCCGGCGTCGTCGAACGCATCCCGGCGGGCGAGCTCAGCGCGGAGGACCGCGCGACGGGACGCACGCTGCGCCTCACTGTCGACCTCCAGGAGAACTTCGCGCTCAACCAGCCGCTCTCCCCCTTCGCGCTCGCCGCACTCGACCTGCTCGGGCCGGAGACGCCGTCGTACGCGCTCGACGTCGTCTCCGTCATCGAGGCGACCCTCGAGAAGCCCCGCCAGATCCTCTCGGCCCAGCTCAAGCGCGCCCGCGCGGACGCCGTCTCCGCGATGAAGGCGGACGGCCTCGAGTACACGGAGCGGATGGCGCTCCTCGACGACGTCACGTACGCCGAGCCGCTCAAGGAGCTCCTCGACGCCGCATTCGAGCAGTACCGCAAGCACGCGCCGTGGGTCTCCGACTTCGAACTCGCCCCCAAGTCCGTGGTCCGGGACATGTACGAGCGCGCCATGGACTTCGGCGAGTTCGTCCAGTTCTACGGGCTGGCCCGCAGCGAGGGCATCGTGCTCCGATACCTCACCGACGCCTACAAGGCCCTGAACCAGACCGTGCCCCAGGACGCGCTCCGGGAGGACCTCGAGGACCTCATTGCGTGGCTCGGCGAGTTGGTCCGTCAGGTCGACTCGAGCCTCCTCGACGAGTGGGAGGAGCTCACGAGCGGCCACGAGCTGCACCGCCACGACGCGCCGCCGCCCCCGCCGCCCGCGCTCACGTCAAACGTCCGGGCCTTCCGGGTCATGGTCCGCAACGAGCTGTTCCGGCGCGTCGAGCTGTTCGCCGACGAGGACTCGAAGGCGCTCGCCGAGCTCGACGGCGAGGCTGGCTTCGGCGAGGAGGCGTGGGAGGACGCGCTCGACGGCTACTTCGACGAGCACGAGGACATCGGCACGGGCCCCGACGCGCGCGGGCCGCAGCTCCTCATCATCGAGGAGGGGCCCGGTGTGTGGCACGTGCGGCAGATCTTCGATGACCCTGCGGGGAACCGGGACTGGGGCTTCTCCGCGGACGTGGACCTCGCCGCGAGCGACGAGGCGGGCAGCGCCGTGATCCGGCTGACGAAGCTTGGACGTCTCGGTGGCTAGGTTAGAAGCATGAGCCTCCTCCCCGACCGCACCCGCTCCGCCGGCCTCCGGACTGATTCCTCCCGCCCGCCCGCCGCCGGCCTCCGGACTGATTCTTCCCGCCCGCCCGCCGCCGGCCTCCGGCCGGCTACCCCTGACGACGTCCCCTCGATCCTCGAGCTCATCCACGAGCTGGCCATCTACGAGCGCGAGCCGGACGCCGTCAAGACCACCGCTCCTGTGCTCGCGGAGCAGCTCTTCGGCGACAGCCCGGCAATCTTCGCGCACGTGGTCGAGGACGGTGACGGGGTCATGGGGTTCGCGCTCTGGTTCCTCAACTACTCGACATGGGAAGGCACCCACGGGATCTACCTCGAGGATCTCTACGTGCGCCCCGAGGCGCGCGGCCGCGGCTACGGGAAGGCGCTCCTCGCGGAACTCGCGCGCATCGCCGTCGAACGCGGCTACGCGCGCGTCGAATGGAGCGTGCTCAAGTGGAACGAACCCTCGATCGGCTTCTACAGGAGCATCGGCGCCGCGCCACTCGAGGAGTGGGACACCTTCCGCCTGACCGGCAGCGCGCTCGCGGACTTTGGGGCTCCCGAGTGAGCACGGCGCAAGCCTCACGACATCGCGTCGTGGGCGCGCACGCCTTTCGGGGACTCCGCACCACGGAGCACGTCTTCACGGTCCCGCTCGACCACGGGAATCCCGGCGGCGAGCAGATCGAGGTCTTCGCGCGCGAATACGTCTCCGCGGCCCACCCGGCCGAGGTCGCCGGACGGCTCCCCTGGCTCGTGTTCCTGCAGGGCGGCCCGGGTGGCCGCGGGGCGCGCGTCACCTCGCTGTCCGGATGGATGAAGGAGGCCGCGAAGGACTTCCGCATCCTCATGCTCGACCAGCGCGGCACCGGTCTCTCCACGCCGGCCGACCGCTCGACGCTTCCGCTCCGCGGCGGCCCAGCCGAGCAGGCCGCGTATCTGAGCCACTTCCGGGCCGACTCGATCGTGCTCGACTGCGAGGCAATCCGGCGCGCCCTCAGCTCCGGCCCGTGGACCGTCTACGGGCAGAGCTTCGGCGGCTTCTGCGCACTCACGTACCTCTCGCTAGCGCCCCACGGGCTGCGCGAGGCGCTCATCACGGGAGGGCTCGCGCCGCTCGACGGCCCCGCCGAGCGCGTCTACCGCGCAACGTACGCGAGGCTCGCCGCCCGCAACGCCGAGTATTTCGCGTGGTACCCCGACGACCGGGCGCGCGTGACCGAGATCGTCGAGCACCTCCGCGCGACCGACGAGCGGCTCCCCGACGGGAGCCGTTTGAGCCCCGAACGCTTCCAGCTCGTGGGGAACTTCCTCGGGGGCAACACGCGCGTCGATTCGCTGCATTACCTGCTTGAGGACGCGTTCACCCGCGGCGCTGACGGCACCCGGCTCTCGGACAGCTTCCTCGCCCAGGTCCACGCGAGCGTCACGCGAGCGCCCAACCCGCTGTACGCAGTGCTGCACGAGTCGATCTACGCTCAGGGCGAGGCCAGCGGATGGGCCGCGTGGCGCGTCCTCGACGAGCGCCCCGATTTCCGGCCCGATGCCGCGGAGCCGCTCCTGCTCGGAGAGATGGTGTGCCCGTGGCTCTTCGAGCAGGACCCCGCGCTCGCGCCGCTGGCCGAGACCGCGCACGCGCTCGCCGAGAAGTCGGACTGGGGATCGCTCTACGATGCGGGCCGGCTCGCGGAAAACTCCGTCCCGGTCGCCGCGGCGGTGTACCGCGACGACATCTATGTGGACCGCGACCTCTCGCTCGAGACGGCGGCGCGCGTCCGCGGGCTTCGCGTGTGGGAGACGGCGGACTTCCACCACGACGGCATCACGGACGACGGCGAGGGCATCTTCGCAAGGCTCCTCGCCATGGTGCGCGAGGACTGACCCCGTTCAAGGGTCACCTAACGCGGGTGTCACCCACGGGAGGTGACCCCTAGATGATGAGGCACCCACCGTAGGTGACTCCTGAACGGGCTCAGGCGTGTCCGGCCGCCTGCATCTGGCGCAGTTCCTTCTTGAGGTCAGCGACCTCGTCGCGCAGCCGCGCCGCGAGCTCGAACTGCAGCTCGGCGGCCGCGCCGTGCATCTGCTCGGTGAGCTGCTCGATGAGGCCCACGAGGTCCTCGGCGGGAGCCGCGGCGAGCCCGTCCCTGCGCAGCTCGGCCGCGGCCTTGTCCGTCGAGTCGCCCGAGCCACGGCGCTTGCCGCCCTTCGCGAGGCGGTTGTTCTCGAGCAGCGCGCGCGTGTCCTGGTCCTCCCGCGCGAGCTGGTCGGTGATGTCCGCGATGCGCTTGCGCAGGGGCTGCGGGTCGATGCCCCTCTCGCGGTTGAACGCCATCTGGATCTCTCGACGGCGGTTCGTCTCGTCGATTGCCTGGGCCATCGAGTCCGTGATCTTGTCTGCGTACATGTGCACTTGGCCGGACACGTTGCGGGCCGCGCGGCCGATCGTCTGGATGAGCGAGGTCGACGAGCGCAGGAAGCCTTCCTTGTCGGCGTCGAGGATGCTCACGAGCGAGACCTCGGGCAGGTCAAGACCCTCGCGCAGGAGGTTGATGCCCACGAGCACGTCGAACACGCCGAGCCGGAGCTCGCGGAGGAGTTCGACGCGTCGCAGGGTGTCGACGTCCGAGTGGAGGTACTGGACCTTGACGCCGTGGCCCATGAGGTAGTCGGTGAGATCCTCGGCCATGCGCTTCGTGAGCGTCGTGACGAGCACGCGCTCGTCTCGGGACACGCGGTCCCGGATCTCCCCCAGCAGATCGTCGATCTGGCCCTTCGTCGGCTTGACGACGACCTCGGGGTCCACGAGTCCGGTGGGTCGGATGATCTGCTGCACGACGCCGTCGGCCTTGCCGAGCTCGTACTTGCCGGGCGTCGCGGAGAGGTAGACCGTCTGGCCGATCCGCTCGAGGAACTCGTCCCACTTGAGCGGGCGGTTGTCCATCGCGGACGGCAGTCGGAAGCCGTGCTCCACGAGCGTGCGCTTGCGGGACATGTCGCCCTCGTACATCGACCCGATCTGCGGGACGGTCACGTGGGACTCGTCGATCACGAGCAGGAAGTCGTCCGGGAAGTAGTCGATGAGGCAGTGCGGCGCAGATCCCGCCTCGCGGCCGTCGATGTGCCGCGAATAGTTCTCGATGCCCGAGCAGAAGCCCATCTGCTGCATCATCTCGAGGTCGTAGGTGGTCCGCATGCGGAGTCGCTGCGCCTCGACGAGCTTGTTCTGCGACTCGAGCGACTTGAGCCGCTCCGCAAGCTCGTCCTCGATCGCGGTGATCGCACGGTTCATCCGCTCGGGGCCGGCCACGTAGTGCGAGGCGGGGAAGACGTACATCTCCGTCTCCTCGCGGATCACCTCGCCCGTGACCGGGTGGAGAGTGTGGACGCTCTCCACCTCGTCGCCGAAGAACTCGATGCGCAGCGCGAGCTCCTCGTACATCGGGATGATCTCGACCGTGTCCCCCCGCACGCGGAACGTGCCGCGGTGGAAGTCCATGTCGTTCCGGACGTACTGCATCGCGACGAATTGCCGCAGGAGCGCGTCGCGGTCCAGCTCCATGCCCTTGCGCAGCGTGACCATGCCCGCGACGTACTCCTCCGGCGTGCCGAGGCCGTAGATGCATGAGACCGTCGCGACGACGATCACGTCGCGGCGCGTCAAGAGCGAATTGGTGGCCGAGTGGCGCAGCCGCTCGACCTCCTCGTTGATCGAGGAATCCTTCTCGATGAACGTATCGGTCTGCGGGACGTACGCCTCGGGCTGGTAGTAGTCGTAGTACGAGACGAAGTATTCGACGGCGTTGTTCGGCAGCAGCTCGCGGAACTCGTTGGCGAGCTGCGCCGCGAGCGTCTTGTTCTGCACGAGCACGAGCGTGGGGCGCTGGAGCTTCTCGATGACCCACGCCGTCGTCGCGCTCTTGCCGGTGCCGGTGGCACCGAGGAGCACCACGTCCTTCTCCCCGTTCTGGATTCGCTCGGCGATCTCGGCGATGGCCGTCGGCTGATCGCCCGCGGGCTGATACTCGCTGACGACCTCGAAGGGCGCGACGACGCGGTTGATCTCCTGCGCAAGGCTCATGAACCCAATCTACGCCGGGCAGCGGACAGATCGTGTCCGCATTCGCTTCGGGCTAATCGGCGTCCGGGGCCGCGCTCGAGCGTGCCGCGGCGGGGGCGAGGACGTCGCGCCAGAGGCGGTCGACGGCGGCGCGCAGCTCCTCGAGCGTGCCCGCGTTCTCGACCACCTGGTCCGCGACGGCGAGGCGTTCCTCGCGCGTTGCCTGGGCCGCCATGCGCGCGCGGGCCTGCTCCTCGCTCAGGCCGTTGCGCTCCTCGAGGCGGCGAATGCGCACCTCGTCCGGAGCGTCCACCACGATCACGACATCGAAGCTCGCGGCCTGGCCCGTCTCGACGAGCAGCGGGATGTCCTGGACCACGACCGCTCCGTCCGGGGCGGCCGCGGCGATCTCGGCGGCCCTGGCCCGGACCCGCGGGTGGATGATCGAGTTCAACAGCTCGCGTCGCCTCGGGTCGGCGAAGACCACCGCGCCGAGGGCCGCGCGGTCGAGCCCGCCGTCGTCCGCGAGCACCTCCGGCCCGAACGCCTCGGCGACCTCGGCGAGGCCGTCTGTGCCCGGCTCAACGACCTCGCGCGCGAGCACATCGGCGTCCACGAGGATCGCCCCCAGCTCAGCGAGGCGCCGCGACACTTCGGACTTCCCGGACGCAATCCCACCCGTCAGGCCCACTCTCAGCACCCGACCACTGTAGCTGGTTGAACCCACCCGCCCGCCCGCACCTAAGCTGGGTCGGTGACCGAGACCCCCAGCCACGCGCTCCGCTACAGCACGATCGACGGGGAGCACCGGCACGAGCTCGAGATCAAGCGCTCGCGTTTCATCACGGTCCTGCGGCGTGCCGAGACGGAGGACGAGGCCCGCGCCCTCGTCGCCGAGCTGCGACGGGAGTTTCACGACGCGCGGCACCACTGCAGCGCGTTCGTGCTCGGCCCCGACCGGACGGCCCAGCGCAGCAACGACGACGGCGAGCCCTCGGGAACCGCCGGCATTCCCATGCTCGAGGCGTTGCTCAAGGGGGCCACGCTCGACGGCGCCGCCGACCTGAGCGACGTGGCCGCCGTCGTCGTGCGCTACTTCGGTGGGATCCTGCTCGGGGCGGGCGGGCTCGTGCGCGCTTATTCGGAATCGGTCTCG
>NZ_JBKZWT010000132.1:0-9482 GCF_047759905.1 Sinomonas sp. G460-2
AGGTCCAGGAGCTGGCCGGACTGCGCCGTGACGCAGCAGTGGCCGAAGTTCCGGACGGACGCGCCGACGGCGTGGCCGTCGCGCTCGATCACGAGGACGCGGAGGCCCCGCTCGCAGGCGGCCGCCGCGTGGGCGAGTCCCACGATGCCAGCGCCGACCACGAGGAGGTCATACGAGGGGGAAGTGCTCATGGTTTCTACTCTCGGGAGCCGCGGCACTCGTTCTCAAGCCGAAAAACAACTTATCTATACAAGTTAACCTCGATTTCCTCTCCGCCGCCTCGGATTCACCGAGAATTCACGAAGAGATCGGCACCCTAGTTCACCAGCCAGGGCCAAACTTGTATCATCAACCTATGACCACGCCCCTCCACGAGCAGCTCCGCGAGGAATTCCGGCGCCGGATCTCCACCGGCGTGTGGCCGGACGGCTCCCAGGTTCCGAGCGAAGCCGCACTGTGCGAGGAGTTCAAGACGTCCCGCGGACCGGTGCGTCAGGCCCTCGCGGCCCTCCGCACCGAGCAGCTCATCGTCGGCGGGCGCGGCAGAGCCCCCGTGGTCCACCGCGACGCACTCTCGCAACCGGTCGAGACGTTTCTGTCGTTCACCGAGTGGGCCGTGGGCCTCGGGAAGCAGCCCGGCCAGCGCACCATCGAGATCGCGAAGCGCGCGGCGAGCCCGTTCGTCGCCGCGCAGCTGGGCCTCGCACCGCACGAGCAGATCGTCTCGCTCCTGCGCCTGCGCCTGCTCGACGGCGAGCCCACCATGGTCGAGCGCTCGTACTTCGTGCTCGAGGCCGGCCAGCCGCTCTTCGGCTTCGACACCGATTCGGGCTCGACGTTCCGCTTCCTCATGGATCACGGCGTTGACCTCAACAGCGCGCGCCACACGATCGACGCCGTCGCGGCGGACGAGACGGACGCCGAACTCCTCGGCATACCCCTCGGCTCGCCGCTCCTCCGCGAGCGCCGCGTCACCTCGAGCTCGAAGGGCGAGGCGCTCGAATACGCCGAGGACCGCTACCGCCCCGAGCTCGCGAACTTCGTGGTCCACAACACGCTCAACCAGCGGGCTCCTCTGGCCCGCGTCCTGACCCCGGGAGAGACCGCATGATCCAGCTCGCCGCGTTCGACATCGCGGGCACCACCGTCGACGACCACGGCCACGTCTACCGGGCGCTCGAGGACGCCGTCCGCGAGAACGGCGTCGACGTCCGGCCCGAGGACCTGCAGACGTGGATGGGTGCGGACAAAGTCGAGGCGATCCGAGCGCTCCTACGGCTCGGCGGGTACGCAAGCGGGGACGCCGTGGACATCGAGAACACGGTCGCCACGACGTTCGGGCGCTTCCGGGCCCTCCTCGCCGAGCGCTACGCGGCCGAGCCGCCCTCGCCATTCCCCGGCGTCGTCGAGGCCCTCGCCGAGCTGCGCGGGCGCGGGATCAAGGTGGCGCTCACCACGGGCTTCTCCGCCGACGTGGCCGCTCCCCTGCTCGAGACTCTCGGCTGGACGGTCGGCGAGGGCCCCACGCACACGCTCGACGCGGTCGTGACGACGTCAGACGTCGCCGCCGGGCGCCCCGCGCCGTACATGATCCACCGCGCGATGGAGAAGACCGGCGTCTTCGACGTGCGCTCCGTGCTCGCCGCCGGGGACACGGTTGTCGACGTCCAGGCCGCGCGCAACGCTGGTGCTATCGCGGTGGGTGTCCTCACGGGGAAGCTCACGCGAGAGCAGCTCGAGAGCCAGCCCGGCATCGTGGTCCTGGGCAGCGTCGCAGACGTTCCGGCGCTCGACATCACGCGGGCCTGAGACCTGCGCCACAGAGGGGTCCGCGCGGGCGGAGTAAACTTGACTCCGATGAACCGCACAATGTTCAAGTCGAAGATCCATCGCGCCACGGTCACTCATGCCGACCTGCACTACATCGGCTCGGTGACCGTCGATCTGGACCTGCTCGAGGCCGCCGACATCCTGCCCGGCGAGCTCGTGTCCATCGTCGACGTCACGAACGGCTCGCGCCTCGAAACGTACACGATCGCGGGCGAGCGCGGCTCGGGTGTGATCGGCATCAACGGCGCGGCCGCGCACCTCGTCCACGAGGGCGATCTCGTGATCCTCATCAGCTACGCGTCGATGAGCAACGAGGAGGCACGCGCGTTCGTGCCGACCGTCGTCCACGTCGACGCCGAGAACAAGATCATCGAGCTCGGCACTGACCCCGCAGACGGCCGCACCCCGGGGCTCCTGCGCCCGCCCTTCGCCATCCAGGCGCACCTCAACTAGGGCGTGTCTCCTAACCGTCGCGAGTTTTGATCGCAGGCTTGGATCCAAGTCGCCCCTGTTGGATCAAGCCAACCTCGTGACCAGTAAGCGGATGGCGTCTCAGGCCCATCACCCTGCGCCCTGGGATACGGCTTCGGGGCGTTCCGTGGCGCTAGCGGCGCGGGCGACGATCCACCGTCGGGCCAGGGCATCGGAGGCCTTCGCCGTGGCGTAGAGGGAAGCCGCCAGCGTGAGGGCGAAGGCAATACCTACGGTGATCATGCCGCCGGAGGCGACGGGCGGGGCGACATCGCCCGCCTCGGCGCGGGCCGACCCGTTGAAGAATGTAATGGCGGTCAGCACGCCCACACCGAGGGCGACCTCGGTCCAGACGACCTTCGGGAAGTGACGAAGGGTCAGGTGTACGAGGGAGGTCTCCGGGTCGGCCTGACGGGCCAGGACGATGCGCGGCATCAGCCAGAACTCGTTCACGGCGCCGGCCGCGATCATCCCCAGTACCAGAGTGAGCTTGACCAGCAGGATCAGTCCGTAGGTCGTGGTCCACAGCTGCGGGATGCTGCCGACGTGCTGCCAGGCCAGCCACAGGCCGGAGATGAGGATCGTTCCGACGCTTGTCAGTGCGACAAAGCCGAAACGCCGCCACATGTCCGCCCACAGCAGGCCGGCGCGATCACTCAGACTGCGACGGGTGCCAGCAAGGACGACGAGCAGGGCCAGACCGCCGAGCCACATGCACGCGCTGACAATGTGGGCCTGCACGAAGACCTTGTTGAGCAGGGCCTCCGTGGTCGCGAAGGGGGCCGACGGCACGAGCCTGATCATCGCCGCCGCCAGGGCAAGGGGGAACGCGGTCAGCGCCAGCCTGTCCAGCCGGCGCCGTGCGCGGGGGCTGAACAGGGCGATCAGCAGGGCGGAGGTCAGGACGATGATGAGGTTCTGCAGCAGGAAGAGCGTGCCCTCCGCAACCCAGTTGCCCGGCTTCGCGGGCGCATTCAGGAAGGCCCATATCTGTCCGGGTTCCAGGGCCACGGCGAACGGCATGCCCTTCCCTGACCCGGCCACGCGTGCCGCGAGCTGGAAGTAGGCGGTGACGGCGAGGAGAACCCCCGCCCACGCCAGGGAGGTCGCACTTCGGCGACGCAGGGTCTCGACATCGCCCCCCTCGTTGCCCGGTATTCGCAACGCCGGGCGTACCACGGCCGCATACGTCACGGTGGCGCCGATGGCCGCGGAGAGGCCGACGAAGTAGCCAAATAAAGACAGCATTTGCCAAAGCGGAGGGAGGGTGTAGGCCGTCGCGGATGCGGCGAGGTGAGAGCTCATGTCGATCATCGTATTGCCGATAGTTGACAATCTGCATCGAGCAGATGACCAGTCGTTGAATCCGGCTGGAAGGGGTCGCGCAGGAGTGACGGCGAAAGATCGGCCGAGGCAACCAAGCGCTCAAGCAACAGAGGACGACGGCGGGTGCCCACCCGCCGTCGTCCGCTGTTGCGTTGTCCCCTCGAGGCTGCCGTTGTCCTCTCGCGGTTGCCTCCCCTACGTCCCGGCGAGCCCTGTGGTGGCCACGCCCTTGATGATCTGCCGCTGGAAGAACAGGAACACGACGATGAGCGGCGCCGCCGCGAGCAGCGCGGACGCCATGTTCTGCGCGTACTGGATCCCGTACGCGCTCTTGATGGTCTGAAGGCCCACGGGCAGCGTGAGCAGCGACGGATCGTTCGTGGCGATGAACGGCCACAGGAAGTTGTTCCACGCGCCGATGAACACGAAGGTCGCGACGGCCGCAAGGATGGGCCGCGAGAGCGGGAGCACCACGGACCAGAAGACGCGGAGCCGGCTGGCGCCGTCCATCATGGCGGCCTCCTCGAGCTCGTGCGGGATCTGGTCGAAGAACTTCTTGAGCACGAACACCATCGCCGGGTGGATGCATTGCGGCAGGATGACGGCCCAGTACGTGTCCAGGAGGTTGAACGCGAGCATCTGGTAGAAGAGCGGGATGATCAGCACGGGCGGCGGAACGATGATCGCCGCGACGATCACGGCCTGGAGCGCCCGGCGCCCGCGGAAGTCGATGCGGCTCAGCGCGTACGCGGCGAGCGTCGAGACGGCGAGGGTCACCACCGTGATCGCCGCGGACGTGAAGAACGAATTCCACGTCCATTGGGGGATCCCGCCCGAGCTCAGGACCTTCGTGAAGGCATCGAGCGTGAAGCCGCCCGCCGGGAACCACGTGACGGGGGTCGCCGCGGCCTGAGTCTCCGGTTTGAGCGCCGTGTCCACGGCCCACAGGAACGGCACGAGCCACGTGAGCGCGAGAATCGCGACGACGATGGTCGCCGCGACGCGGGCCGGCGTGAACCGGCGGCGTCTCCGGGCGGGGACGGCGGCGGCGCGTGAGCGGATCGCGGTGTCCGCCCGGGTCAGCGTTGACGTAGCCATGATCAGTGGTTCCTCCGTCGGGTGGCGGCGATCTGCACGAGCGAGACGATGACGATGAGGAAGAAGAAGATGTAGGAGATGGCCGCCGCGTAGCCGAGCCGGAACCCTGTCAGGCCCGTCTCGAAGACGTACTCGACCACGGAGCGGGTCGAGCCACCCGGCCCGCCGCCGGTCATCTGGTAGATCTGGTCGAACACCTTGAGCGAGGCGAGGACCTGGAGGATCGTCACGAGCACCGTGGTCGGCGTGAGCTGCGGGAGGGTGATCGAGACGAACTGTCGCCAGCCTCCCGCGCCGTCGAGCGACGCGGCCTCGTAGTGCTGCGCGGGGATGTTCTGCAGCGCGGCGACATAGAGCAGGAAGTTGAAGCCAATGGTCCACCAGACCGTCGCGATGACCACCGCCCACATCGCCGTCTTCGGGTCGTTGAGCCACGCGATCGGGGCGACACCGAACTGGCGCAGGAACGAATCGACGAGGCCGAGCTGCGGGTTGTACAGCCACGCGAACAGCATCGACACGACCGTCGAGGCCAACAGGTACGGGGCGAAGAACGAAAGCCGCCACAGCCACTGAGCCGGGAGTCCGAGGTTGACGAGGACGGCGAGGGCGAGTGCGATCACCACGAGCGGCACCGTGCTGAGCACTGTGAACCAGACCGTGTTCCCGAGCGAACGCCACATGTCCGCGTCGCCGAGGGCGGCGGCATAGTTCGCGAGGCCCGTGAACTCGGTGTGGGCGCCTGTCAGGGACGTGCCCGTGACGCTCAGCCAGAGGCCGTTCACGAGGGGCCACGCGAGGAAGAGCAGGAAGAAGACGAGGAAGGGCGCGCAGAACGCCCAGCCGTGCCAGTGCCGGGCGGCGTCGCGGCCGGGCGCCGAGATGCGCAGGAGACTCATGGGGATTCCTTTCGCTCGGCCGGTTCAGACCGGGTTCGGAGTGGAGAGAAGCGTGTTGATGCGGGCCGCGAACGCGTCCCAGCCGTCGCTCGCCTTGGCCTGGCCGAGCAGCACGGTCTGCACCGAATCGGCGAAGTAGGCTTGGAAGTTCGAGCCGGAACCCGTGAACCAGGCCGGCGGATCGTAATTGATGATCTCCGCGGCCTTGGCGTAGTGGGCCTGAGGCAGGAGCTTCGCGTATTCGGGCGAGCGCACCACGGGCTGGAACGCGGGGATGTGCCCGGCCTCGGCCCACGCGAGCGAGCCCTTGAGGATCTCCGAGACGAACGTGTACACGTTGCGGCGGGCCGTCGCGTCGGGAGCGGTCTGGCGGGGAAGGACGAAGGCGTGCGAGTCCGCGTACGCCGCGGGCGTGCCGAACAGGGTGGGAATCGGCGCCGCGTCGAACGGCACCTTGGCCGTCTTCATCGTGGGGATCTCCCACACGCCGGTGAAGAGCATGCCCGACTTCTGGCCCGCGAACTCGGCGATGGCCGTGCCGCCGTTGCCGCTCCGCGCGGCGATCGAATCGTCGAGCAGCGACGCCATGTACTGCAGGCAATCGACCGCGACGTCCCGGTTCACGCCCATCCGCTGGCCCGTCTCGAGCTCCATGGTGGCCCCGTGCTGGCGGTACAGCGTGTAGAAGAGTCGCCACATCTGCGCGCCGTCCCCGAGGTAGCCGTACGAGAGGCCGTGGCCGCCGCTCGCCTTCGCGAGCTCACGCGCCGCCGCCGTGAACTCCTGCGCCGAAGTGATCGCGGTCAGCTGCCCGTCGGCGCCGAGCAGCCCGGCCTTCTTCGCGATGTCCGCGTTGTAGAGCATGACGAACGGGTGCGAGTCGAGGGCGATCGAATAGACCTTGTCGCCGCTCGTCCCGGCCTTCCAGACCCTCGCCGGGAAGTCCTTCTCGGCGATGCCGTGTTCCGCGAGCACGCCGAGGTCCCACGGCTCGAGGAGTCCGCCGGGGGCGTAGCCGGGCACGCGCGCCGCGTGCATGATGGCGAGCTCCGGGGACCGACCGCCGGCCGAGGCCATCGCGAGCTTCGTGTAGTAGGGGGCGCCCCACGCGAGCACCGTCGGCTCGACATGGAATTCGGGGTGGGCGGCGTTGACCCCGTCGATCATGGACTGCATCTTGATGCCGTCGCCGCCGGAGAGCAGGTGCCAGAAGCGGATCCTCGAGGTCCCGGCGGCATTGGCGGTCCCGCCGCAGCCGGCCAACGAGGCCGCCCCGGCGGCGGCGAGCACTGTGCCCGTGAGTTGGAGGAGGCGCCGCCGCCCTACTCCCGCGAGCGGCACTGGATGAGATTGACGTCTTAGCTGCATTCACGGCTCCTCGCGGAGGTGCTTCGACCGGAGACTTATCGTCCGGCAGGTGCACGTCGGTGTGACCTGCGCCTCACGCTACATCGTTGTAATCTTGCTGACAAGAGAAAATTGTGAACGCAAACATACTTGTTCTTCCGGCCTCAGCCCGTGCTCGCCCGGCGCCGGATCTCAAACGGCACTACGACGCGGCGCGGGGCCCGTCCGCGATCCTCGATCTGCTCCTGGAGCAGCCGGACGGCCTCCTCCGCGATGACGCGGCGGCTGAACGCGACGCTCGTGAGGGCGGGCGCGGCATACGGGCTCATCGCGAGATCGTCGAAGCCGGACACGGCCACGTCTCCGGGCACGGAGAGGCCCGCCGCGCGGAGCACGGACAGGGCGCCGTAGGCGAGGCTGTCGGTGAAGCAGAACAGGGCGTCCGGCGGCTCGTGCCTCTCGAGGAACCGCTCGAGGGCCGCGGCCCCGCCGGCCGGGTGCCACTCGTCGCACGCGATCTCGAGCTCGGGGTCCCACGGGATCCCGAGCTCGGCCAACGCCTCGCGGTAGCCGCGCGTGCGCGTCTCGGCCGTCGCGGCGTCCACGTGCCGCCGAACGCCCAGGATGGCGATCCGCCGTCGTCCGCCCTCGGCGAGCATCCGCGTGAGGGCGCGCGCGGCACCCACGCTGTCCACGCCCACGCCGTCGACGATGTCCTGCTGCACCTCGCCCAGAATCACGGCGGGCGGGAGCGTCATGCCGGGCGCGATCGCGCTCTGGTCGAGGGCCACGGGGTTGAGGATGAGCCCGTCCACAAGGTTGGCCCGGGCCCGCGTGAGGAGCTCGAGCTCGCGCTGCGGATCGTTGCCGGTCTCCTCGAGCTGGACCGCGAGGCGCTGCCGGTGCGCGATCTCGACCACCTCGTGCACGAGCTCGGCCGAGAACGGCGTCGCGAGGTCCGGGAGGGCCAACGCGATGAGGCCCGTGCGGCCGTTGCGGAGGCCGCGCGCCGAGAAGTTCGGCACGTAGTCGAGCTGGGCCATGGCCTGCTCGACGCGCTCGCGCGTCGCCGGGCTCACGGGGACGGTCCCGTTGACCACGTTGGAGACCGTCTTCGGGGACACGTTCGCGAGCCGCGCCACGTCCTTGACGGTTGCTCGCATGCCCGCCTCCCTTCGCGACGTCCGATGACGCCCACAATTCGCTGTGTTTCGATTCTGGCACCTCGGCGGCCCCTGCCGCGCGAAGCCGCTGCGAGGGCCGCTAAGCTGAGGCGGTGCCCCTGAGAAAGCGATTACTGAGCCGCGTGCCCGGGGGCCGCGCGTGCTAGGGGTCCTCGCGGGGTTCTTCGTGGTCTGGGCCATCATCGGCACCGGCTGGTTCATGGCCCGCAAGCAGCTCCTCGGCGAAAGCGCGCAGGGTGTGCTGAGCCGGCTCTCGTTCTTCGTCGCAAGCCCCGCCCTGCTGCTCGAGACGCTGAGCAAGGCGGATCTCCGGTCCATCTTCTCGACGCATCTGCTCGTCATCACCGTGAGCTCCACGCTCGTGGGGATCATCTCCCTGGCCGTGTTCCGATGGGTGCGCCGCCGGAACGTGCCCGAGGCGCTCATCGCCTCTATGAGCTCGTCCATCGCGAACTCGGCCAACCTCGGCATCCCGATCTCGGTCTTCGTGCTCGGCGACGCGAGCTACGTCGCTCCCCTGCTGATCTTCCAGCTCGCGCTGTTCACGCCGTCATACCTGCTCATGCTCGACGGCACGACGGCGACCGCGAAGCCGGGGGCCGCGCGAGCCCTCCAGTTCGTGCTCCCCGTCGTGACGAACCCGAACATCATCGGCTCGATGATCGGCCTGGTTCTCGCGGCGACCGCTTGGAAGCTTCCGGACCTCATCATGCAGCCCATCCACCTGATCGGCGGCGCGTCGATTCCCGCGATCCTCATCGCCTTCGGCATCTCGCTTCACAGCTCGCGCCCGCTCAAGGCCGACGACGGACGCCGCACCGACACGCTCCTGGCGACCGGGCTCAAGCTCGTGGTCCATCCGCTCATCGCGTACTTCTTCGCGCGCTTCGCCCTGGGTCTCGAGGGGCACGCTCTGTTCGCCGGAGTCGTCACCGCGGCGCTCCCCACGGCGCAGAACGTGTACGTCGCGGCGCAGCGTTATCAGCATGGCCTCGTCGTCGCGAAGGACACCGTGCTCATCACGACGGTCGTGGCCGTTCCTGCGATGGCCGTCATGGCGGCGTTGCTCTCGTAGCACGGTAGAGCCGGAGTGCGGTGGCGCCGTGGCACGGTAGAGCCGTCGTGCGGTGGCGCCGCAGCGCCGTCGCGCCGCGTGACAGGACGCGTCCGCCCCGGCCCGCTAGGCTGGCCGCATGCGTGATCTGACTGCGACGGACGAACCCGCGGCGCCCGTGTGCGTGGCGCACGCCCCGACCGCCCGCCGTCGGACCTGAACGTGACGGCGCCCAGCGTGTCCGAACAAGACGCCTCGGCCACCACGCCCCCG